>JAGAFH010000087.1 GCA_017612755.1 Clostridiales bacterium | reverse complement strand
CGAACAGAAAAAGAAAGAATACCTTGATCGTATAAAGAACATGACCGAGGTCTAATCTTCCCTGACGGAAGAACTCTTTAAATACACCACATCAACAGATGAACACGCGGATAACATTAAGCCGTCAAAAGAAGAAACGACCGATATAAAGCGGGTCCTGGAAGAATGTCTTCTCTCTTTTTATGCCGCCTTTAAAAATAAAGGGATCGAGCCGGAGATAGATATGCCGGAAGATGCCGTTTATGTATCATGCGAGAAAAGGTCTGCCGACAGGATCCTGGAAAATCTCATAAGTAATGCCCTTAAGTATTCAGACGGGGATCTTAAGGTCAGTCTGGATACTGACGGAAAGATCATCTTCAGAAACAGTGCACCGGGCCTCACCCCTGTCACCGTTTCAAAGCTTTTCGACAAGTACTATACCGTAAATGAAGGGGAAGGCTCCACCGGCCTCGGATTCTCTATCGCCAGGGAACTTATGGAAAAGAACAGCGGCACTATAGAAGCTGCCCTTCAGGACTCTGTTCTTATCATCACCTTATCATTCACTGTCACAAAAGTATAATGCCCTCATTCTGCCACAAATAGTCCTATTGCGTTTTTTCTCTATTAGTGTAAAATTACACTATACATGAAAAGAGGATAGAGTCATGTCTGACAAAAAGAACAGTAAAGCAAAAAAGATCACGGCAGTAATAGCGTTAGTTATCATCATCCCGCTTATAATATCTGCTCTGGTGATCTTTATCCCCCACGGAAAGGAGCTGAAGACACTTTATGTTGATAGCGGCAAGCCTGCTGATTATAAGTATCTTTCGGAAGATGATCTTGAAAAAGACACACACAGGTACCACTACCACGCCTGTACGCAGACCGGAAAGATCTATATCGATTCGGATACAGACCTTGAAGAGATCCTTGGGGACAATGATCCTGAACATGAAGAGAGCCTGGGGGCTCAGACCCTTAAGCTGAGGATCTCAGGCATCAGATATTTCACAGAAGATTGGATGGGAGTATGGGTAAAATACCCTGTATTAGTCTATGAGTACCAAGCGTAAGATCATTCTGACAATAGTAATATCAGCTCTGACACTGGTGGGGTTTTCCACATTGATGATCTACGTCATTGTGCACTTCGCCAATACCGGCTATATTTCTGAGATCCTGGAGTTAATATTCGCTGCCGTTTACCTGCTTGCTGTCCTGTCAGGGCTGACCCTCTTTATAATAGACAGGATAAGAGCAAGGAAAGAAAGCAGGCCGGGAAAAGAATTATTCACCCTCTGGTTCGTCTCGTCCCTTGTCTGGGCGGCCATCCCCCTTCTTCTGCTTTCCTACTGGTGGGGTTATTATCTGTTATTTGGCGGAGATCCTTTCCCCTGATCAGGAGAAAGGATCTGTCCGATCACTCTGCAGAATCATCAGATACAAAGACCACGTTGGCTCCGGAATCATATTCCAGGGTAAGAGTATTACCTTCTATCACAACATGAACAGTTTTTTCTGAGCCCTCGTTACAAAGCTCATATGTTCCGTCTTCATTCTCCTGTATGGTTCCCCTGTATTCATTCTCTCCTGTGATAGTCAGATAAAAGTTCTCACCATCCTCAGTATAAAAGCTGGGGATCTTGGACGTGTCTTCAGCGTCCTTACTGTAATAAGTCTCTCCGTCCACCGTCCAGGAATATACTTCCCAGTCATCCGTAATAGCAGAATCTTTAACTGATCCCTCCGGTTCAGAAGTCTTTTCACTGCCTGAGCATCCTGAAAAGAAACACACGGAACACGCTAAAACTGTAAGTAATGAGATCAACTTCTTCATATTTCATACCTCCGTTTTCTATCCGAAAAAAGCCGCCGGAACATCTCCGGCGGCAGATAATATCACTGTTCTATATGGCCTTTGGCCCTGATCACATCGATGACCTGATCGACATACTTCTCACAGATCTCCTCAGTGTCAGCCTCTACCATGACCCTTATAACGGGCTCGGTACCGCTCTCTCTTACCAGGATCCTTCCGGAATCACCGAGAGCCTTGCCGACTTCTGCTACTGCAGCCTGTACGTCAGGATCGTTCTGGGCATCAGGCTTGCTCTTGACCCTCACGTTCTTAAGGACCTGGGGATAGAAGACTACGGGAGCTGCCAGTTCACTCATAGGCTTCTCCTTGGCGAGCATTACTTCCATGAGCTTTAAGGAAGTAAGGATACCGTCACCGGTAGTAGCATACTTGGAGAAGATGATATGACCTGACTGCTCACCGCCGATACGGTTGCCTGTCTGTACCATGTTCTCGTATACGTACTTGTCGCCTACCTTTGTCTTGTCGTACTCGATACCGATCTTGTCCAGGGCCTTATAAAGACCGAAGTTAGACATGATGGTGGTAACTACCTTGTTATTGATGAGCTTTCCTCTCTCCTTCATGTACTTACCATAGATATAAAGGATATGATCGCCCGTGACCACGTTGCCCTTCTCGTCGACGCAGAGACATCTGTCTGCATCACCGTCGCATGCAAACCCGATATCAAGACCCTTTTCTACTACAAACTTCTGCAGATGCTCGATGTGTGTGCTTCCGCAGTCGGTATTGATGTTATAACCGTCAGGATCATTGTTGATCACATAGGTCTTGGCGCCCAGTGCATCGAAAACTCCTTTGGCGATTGACCAGGATGCGCCGTTGGCACAGTCAAGTCCAACCTTCTTGTCCTTGAAGCTGTATTTACTCATGGAGATGAGGTATCCGATATAACGATTTCTGCCGGCCACGTAGTCTACAGTCCTTCCGATCTGATCTCTTTCAGCAAGAGGGACTTCGATCTTACCGTCGATAAAATCCTCTACCATCAGGATGGTCTCCTCATCCATCTTCTCTCCGTTGCTGTTGAGCAGCTTGATGCCGTTATCGTAATAAGGGTTGTGGGAAGCGGAGATCATGATACCGCAGTCAAAATCATCTACCCTGGCGATATAGGAAACTGAAGGAGTTGTCGTTACATGCATGATATATGCATCTGCACCGGATGCCATAAGGCCTGTACAGAGTGCATACTCAAACATATAGCTGGATCTTCTCGTATCCTTACCGATAACTACTTTTGCTTTCTTTCCGAGCCTTACGCCGTAATACCAGCCGAGGAAACGGCCGATCTTAATGGCATGCTCATAATCAAGATTCTTGTTGGCTTCTCCTCTGAAGCCGTCTGTTCCGAAATATTTGCCCATTTTGATTCCTTCCTGTTACTCGTGTTTTGCCACTATCTCACCGCAGTTCTTGTAGATGCTGTTCTCGGGAACTACGCCTCTTACGCAGGATGTGGGATAAATATTGCTGTGCCTTCCGATGACTGTACCGGGGTTACAGACGCTGTTACATCCAACCTCAACATAATCGCCCAGCATAGCGCCGAACTTCTTGATGCCGGTCTCGATATTCTCAGTTCCGTTATGGACTACCACCAGCTTCTTGTCGGATTTAACGTTTGAAGTGATGGAACCTGCACCCATGTGGGAATAGTATCCGAGAATACTGTCGCCAACATAATTGTAGTGAGGTGTCTGGACATGATCGAAAAGGATAACGTTCTTGAGCTCACATGAGTTCCCGACTACGCAGTTTGCGCCTACAAGGGCGGAACCTCTGATAAAGGCGCAGTGCCTTACCTCCGTCTCGGGTCCGATGATACAGGGAGCTCCCAGATATGCCGAGGGGAAGACTTTTGCCGTCTTGTGGACCCAGACATTCTCCGATACTTCCTCATAATCCTCACCAAGTGAAGGACCCAGGGAAAGGATCAGATCCTTTATTCCCTTTAATGCCTCCCAGGGATATGTAAATCCCTGAAGATAATCTTTTGCAAGAGTATGTTCAAGATCATAAAGATCCGTGATCGTATACATAAATACCTCCGTGATCAAAGTCTTTCTTTTTTCTCTATGTCGAGGAAATACTTGTAGGTATCGACCGTAAGTTCTCCGCAGGCTTCCTCATCACAGGCGATGATGGCAGCGTTATGCATCTGAAGGGCGCTGCAGGTCCACTTCTGGCTTACTCCGCCCTCAACAGTAGCTGCAAGAGCCCTTGCCTTGTTATGTCCGGAGATAAGGACAAGCACCTCTTTTGAATCAGTAACTGTTCCGATACCAACGGAAAGGGCCTGGGAAGGAACTTTCTCGGGATCGTTTCCGAAGAATCTGGAGTTTACGATCCTCGTATCGGTAGTCAGATCCCTGACACCCGTCCTTGAAGACAGGGATGTATAAGGCTCGTTAAAAGCCAGATGACCGTCAACACCGATGCCGCCCATAAAAAGGTCGATACCGCCGTAAGATGCGATCTTCTCTTCGTATCTGGCGCACTCACCTTCGGGATCGTCAGTCATACCGTTAAGTATATTGATGTTTTCAGGTTTCATATCTACAAGGTGGTCAAAAAGATTGTCATGCATGAAGTACCAGTAGCTCTGGTCATGTTCATGTGGCAGTCCCAGATACTCATCCATATTGAATGTAACAACATTAGAGAAAGAAAGCTCTCCCGCCTTATTTTTCTTGACCAGTTCCTTATATACTCCGACAGGTGAAGAACCTGTAGGAAGTCCGAGAACAAAAGGTCTGTCTTCCTTATGGGAGTTTATCTTAGCTGCGATATAATCAGCAGCCCACTTACACATCTTGTCATAGTTATCCTGAATAACAACTCTCATTTTATTCCTCCATAAAGAATGGCATAATATGCCTTCGTTATACCGGAGCCGGAAGAATCTCTGTTACAGTGTTTATTCTGCTTTTTCTTTTCTTCCTGACGGTCCCCCGAAAATACCGTGACAGAATCCGCCGAGTCTTTCGATAACTGCCAAACCTCGTCAACCCAATGGGTCCAGGCGCTAATAGATCTCCCGTCCCTCTCCTTTCGATAAGAGGATCTATTTTACACAGCATTTTCTGTCGCTGTGAGCGACAAAAAACACTCATTAATTTTAAACTTTATAGGAGATTAAGTCAATTTTCAGAAGGCTCGCTCTGGGCGTAGACTGTGACTGATATAGTCTCCGGGACCTGCTGTTCGACTCTGAAATAGACTTTACTGTCGGAAGACTCCACAATGATGGGAAGTTCCACTACACCGGGATCGGTAACAGCCGAATAATCGATGGTAGCAGAAACATCTGAAGCTGTAAGAGTATCCATAGTATTCTTCCGTCCTACCAGGATTACCTCTACAGTCTCGATAGGATATGAGACTTCCATATTTTCAGGGGTCATGGTCGTATCATAAGAGATAGGTACCGTAATGACCTTGCTTACTACAGGATTATTGTTGACCTGGATATACATCCAGAGGACCGTCGACATAAAGAGGGCTACGATCATCAGTACTATCCTCTGGACGATCTCATAGCCGCCGCCTACCTTGGCGCGCTTCTCGGCAGTCTTTGTCTTGATCTCGATCTTTACCTTCTTCTCGCCTTCTGCTTCGGTTACAGGATGGCTTATGGCAGAAGCGGAAACAGGTCTGACCTTCTTTTCGGAAGAAGACTTAAAGATCCTGGAGAAGAATCCTTTCTTAATGTTCTCTCCCTCTCCTACACCCAGGAGATATGAAAGGTTTGCTTCAAGCTCGGTAGCATCCTTCATCTCATAAAGCCTTCCGTTAACGGCAATAGACGTCTGTCCTCTCTCCTCGGATACAACGATGACTACCGTATCGCCCATCTCGCTGGCGCCTACGGCAGCCCTGTGTCTCGTCCCCGTCCTGGACAGTTCATGCATCGTAACAGACAAAGGCACATGGCACCTGGCTGCTATTATCCTTCCGTTCCTGATAAGAAGGCCGCCGTCATGCATGGGAGACCCCTTATAGAATATGGACTGAAGTACCGAACTGGATACTGTGGAGTCAAATCTGACCACGTTTTCCTGGGTGAGAAGCTCGTCCAGCCTTGTATTTCTCTCAACAAGGATCAGGGCGCCGGTATTAGTGGAAGACATCTCCGAACAGGCATGACATATCTCCTTGATAAATACGGAAACATCAGAAGGATTCTCGACTTCCGTGGAGAAGAAGAACCCCTTGAAAGAACTGAAGGAACGAAGTCCTACCGTCTCAAGGACCCTTCGGAGTTCAGGCTGGAACAGTACGATAAAGAGTATGGCCAGCACATAAAGGAGCTTATTAAAGATGAACCCGACCATCTCCAGGCCCAACAGGCCGCAGAGAAGGACGAATAACAGGATAAGGACTATACCTTTGATAAGCTGCCAGGCCCTGGTCTGCTTAATGAAGATCATGATCATATAGAAAAGGCCGGCAACAAGAAGGATATCGGCAGCATAGCGCACGAGATCCCATGCGCTTCCAAAGAACAGATATCCGCTGTCCATACTCTGGATCAGCTCGACTATAAAATCTATAATCTGTGTGATGATCGAATTACTGCCCATGAAAAAATTATACCACACTGATTTGATTTATCTG
>JAGAFH010000086.1 GCA_017612755.1 Clostridiales bacterium | reverse complement strand
TCCAGGGTAAGCCTCAGATCGTAATCAGGATACTTTGCTTTTATCTCATCATATATCTTCGCATATTCTCCCTTGGGATCGGGAGCATCGAAATCGGAAATATAGTCAACAGAGATGATCTTTGATCCGTGGTCCGCATAAAATCCGTGGATCTGGATCACATTCTCGTGGGAAGTTATTATCTTTCTGACTTCCTCCTTCATCTCTCTGGCCTTCTCGTCACATGTATTGTTGGAATAGATGCCTACAGCAGCTATCAGCACCCCGCACTTCTTAAAGACATTATGCTGGATCTTTCTGGTCATATGGTCGATCTCATCTGCCGTCATGGTATCATCCACTTCCACGTGAAGGGATGCTATATAATTCTCAGGTCCGTAGTTATTTACCAGAAGATCATACACGCCTCTTACTTCGGGGATCTCCGCTGCGGCAGCCTTGATACTCTTGCTCAGGTCGCTGTTGACCCTCTCGCCTACTATCCTGCTTATGGCCTCTCTTATCATCTCTATACCGGACTTGATGATTACGATGGAGATAAGAACACCGAGATAAGCCTCCACGCTTATATGCCAGAGCACGAAGACAACAGCCGCGATAAGTGTCGTCAGGGAGATAAGGACGTCGAACATGGCATCCTTTCCCGATGCCATCAGGGAATCGGAATTGACCTTCTTTCCTACGGAACTCACATATCTGCTCAGAAAGATCTTCACGGCGATGGCGACGATAACGATCACAAAAGTGGTGGCAGTATAATCCGGCACCTCAGGCCATATGATCTTCTTAACTGATTCGATAAGGGATGTAAGACCTGCATAGAGGACCAGAAGGGCTATGACTGCGGTGCTTATATATTCCACCCTGCCGTGGCCCATAGGATGCTTCTTGTCCGGCTTCTTCCCTGCGATCTTTGCGCCGATGATGGTGATGGTGGAGGAAAGGGCGTCGCTTAAGTTGTTGACAGCATCAAGTATGATGGCGATGGAATTGGACATAAGTCCGACTAACGCTTTAAAAGCTGCCAGCAGGATATTTGCCCCTATGCCGATGATGCTCGTCCTGATTATCTTCTGCTGCCTGTCCACCCGTTCTGCCATCCTATTTAAAAATATCTTTTAAATTATAGCACAACACTGTTCTTTTTAGTCACGGAAGCATTTTTGTCTATTGAAGGTCCGGAGGGGCTGAACATATCATATGGCAGCATCAGATAAAGGAGTGATAAATATGGTAAGACAGGAATGGAAAAGACTTCTCCACAACCCCATCCTCATGATCGTTCTCTTTGCGATCATCCTGATCCCGTCCATATATGCAGGACTGTTCCTTGCATCCATGTGGGATCCCTACGGGGATATAGACAAGCTTCCGGTAGCCGTAGTCAATCTTGACGATCCGGTGGAATTTAACGGAAGCGAACTTACGGTGGGAGACGATCTTGTGACCAACCTTAAAGAAGACGCATCCCTTGATTTCAGGTTTGTGAGCTCCGAAGACGCAGAACAGGGGCTCCGGGACGGAACATACTATATGGTAGTGACCATTCCGGAAAACTTCTCCCACAATGCCTCTACGGTATTGGATCAAGAGCCCGAAAAGATGGAACTTCTATACGAGACTAACCCCGCCACAAACTATGTCGCGATGAAGCTCAGCGAATCAGCCATGAATAAGATCGAAAAGAGCCTTCAGGAGAAAGTGACCGAGACATATACCGAGTCCCTTTTGTCGACTCTGGACGACATCTCCGGAAACCTCAGGGATGCCGCCGACGGAACATCCCTTCTGATAGATGGTGAGAACGACTTAAGCGACGGCGTCTGTGAACTTGCAAACGGTACCGGAGACCTTACGGAAGGAGTTTCACAGTTAAGTGACGGAAGCACTCAGCTCTATGAAGGAGCCGAGGAACTCAATAACGGATTAAATGATTATATGTCAGCCGCCTGCGATATCGACGACGGCGCAGGACAGCTGAACTCAGGCGCTGCCTCCCTTTATCAGGGAACCACTACCCTGGCATCCGGAGCAAGTGATCTTTCCTCCGGAACTTCACAACTAGTGACCGGTGCAGGCACCCTGGTAACAGGCGCAAATGACCTTTCCACCGGAGCGGATGCACTGGCGGCCGGAACGGGCGCCCTTAAGGTCGGAGCTTCAAATCTGTCCACGGGAGCCGCAACTCTTTCTACAGGAGCAGGCACCCTTTCCACCGGTGCAAGCAGCCTTTCAACAGGTCTTAATACCTTACATAGTTCCATGCCGGCTTTCACTACCGGTCTTACGGCCTACACCCAGGGCGTTGACAATGCGGCAACAGGATCTGCTTCTCTTTCTACAGGCCTTGACCAGCTTGAAACTGCTGTCTGCGGAGAAGGAGGGCTGGGAGATTCCTCTGAGGCATTTAATGATTCTCTTTCAAGTCTTGCCACCTATGCTTCCGCCCTTTCAGAGGCAGGAGCTGTTCCGGCAGAATTATCGGAAAACCTGACTGCCCTTTCACAGGCTTATACAGCCATAGACAGCGGCATTAACGGAGAAGGCGGACTTTGCGATTCTATCACCTCCGCAGCCGACGGAGCTTCTGCCCTGAACACCGGACTGACCACTTTGAGCGGACAGTCAGATACCATCACAGGCGGTGCAACTTCCATCAGTACAGCCGTTTCCACAGCAGCCACCGGTGCAACAAGCGTTGCCACAGGCGCTGCAAGTGTTGCATCCGGAGCCTCGGATCTGGCAACCGGTGCCGCCACCCTCAGTACCGGAGTCACCAATGTTGACACAGGCGCATCCACACTGGCAACAGGAGCTTCCACACTGGCTACCGGCGTCTCTACACTCAGTACCGGTATCACCACTGTCAATACAGGTGCTGCCGCTCTTTCCGCCGGAGCTTCCACTTTAAATACCGGTGCTCTTGATCTTTCCCGTGGCGCCGGCGCCCTTTCCTCCGGTGCGGATCAGCTCATATCAAATAATGATCAGATCCTCAGCGGTTCTTCTTCACTGGTCAGCGGTGCAGGAGACTTAAACGACGGAACATCCCAGCTTTATGACGGAGCCAGCGCCCTTAACGACGGAGCTTCCCGGCTTTCAGATGCAATGCCTGATCTTATAGACGGAACCACAGATCTTTATGACGGACTTGAGAGCGGAGCTTCTGATCTTGACAGCACCAACAAGGATACAGTCAATGCACAGATGATCTCCAATCCCGTTGACACCCGGGAGACAAAGCTCACGAATGTAAATGACAACGGCCATGCGATGGCAGCTTACATGATGTCGGTAGGCCTCTGGGTAGCATGCCTTGCCTTCTGTCTCATGTATCCTCTTACGGAGCATGAAGGCGTCACATCCGGCATCAGGTGGTGGCTCAGCAAGGCAAGCGTCATCTATCCCATGGCTCTCCTTCAGGCTGTGGTCCTGGTCCTGATCCTTCATGTCACCCTGGGATTTGAACCCGCAAGGCTTCTTCAGACCATACTGGTAGCATGTCTTACATCCCTTGCATTCATGTCCATCATGTACTACTTCAATGTCCTTCTGGGCAAGATCGGAAGTTTCATAATGCTGATATTTATGGTGCTTCAGCTGGCAGGCTCCGCAGGAACATATCCCATTGAGCTCTCCGGCCCTCTCGCCCAGGCACTTAACAGATTCATGCCCTTCACATATACGGTAGCAGCCTTCAGAAGCTCAATCGGCGGAGGCGAACCCTTCCCCGTCAGCATAAGGGTACTTCTTGGAATATTCCTTGTATCCACTGTCCTGACCGTCCTCCTGTTCGTTATAAGAGGCAAAGAGGAACAGAAAGGAAAGGCCAACCTTTACGAAGTGATGGAAGGACACGGACTTGCCTGATATCTGATTTCCCATACACGAAAGGGCTGCCGCTTCATGCGGCAGCCCTTTTGCATTCCCGGAAAATACGGCTATAATCTACTCATGGCATCCGTAGAGACGAAACAACTGATAAAAGATACTTTCATCGATCTTCTCGAAAAACAGCCCCTTTCGCAGATCACTGTAAAGGAGATCGTCAGCGAATGCGGTATCAACCGTAATTCATTCTATTATCATTTCACCGATATCCCTTCCCTTATAGAGGAGATCATCCTGGAACAGACAGACCGGATCATCTCGGAGCACAATACCTTCGATTCCATGGAGGACTGTCTGAACCTGGTCATCAGGTTTGCCACGGACCACAGAAAGCTGGCCCTTCATCTTTATAATTCCAGCAGCCGTGAGATCTTTGTCCAGTACTTCATGCAGATAAGCGATCATGCCATAAGGAACTATCTGGAGGTGCTCTGCGAAGGAAAAGAGCTTTCACTTTCCGACAAGGAGATCATCATCCATTTCTATAAATGCCTTATCTTCGGCCAGGCTGTAGACTGGCTCAGGAACGGCATGACCACCGGTCTTCAGGAACAGTTCCACCGTTTCAGCGAACTTTATAAGGGGATCCCCGAAGAGATCATCAGGAGAGCCCTGGAACAGTAATTGAACATTTGTTCTTTTCGTGTTATCATTTCCCTATGGAAGAGAAGAAGAGAATTTATGCCTGCATAGACCTTAAGTCCTTTTATGCCTCGGCGGAATGCGTAGCCAGAGGTCTTGACCCCCTGACCGCAGATCTGGTGGTGGCAGATAAGACCAGGACCGACAAGACCATCTGTCTAGCAGTCTCCCCTTCCCTTAAATCCTACGGCATACCGGGAAGGCCCAGGCTCTTTGAGGTCAACCAGAGGCTGGAACAGGTCAGGCGCAGCACCGGCAGGAAAGTCGATTTTATAATCGCCCCGCCCAGGATGGCTTATTACGTAAAGGTCTCTTCCGACATCTACTCCATCTATCTTGAATATCTCTCTGCGGAAGATATACATGTCTACTCCATCGACGAGGTCTTTATGGACCTTACGGACTACCTGTCCTTTTACAACATGAGCGCCCGTGAGCTGGTGATGAAGATGGTGCGGACCGTCCTTGAGAGGACGGGCATCACCGCCACCGCCGGCATAGGCACCAACATGTACCTGGCCAAGATCGCCATGGACATCGTGGCCAAACACGTGGATGCGGATAAGGACGGGGTGAGGATCGCAGAACTGGACCGGCGGAAGTTCAGGGAGTTTCTCTGGGGATATAAGCCCCTTACGGACTTCTGGGGCATAGGCAGAAGGACCGCCGACCGCCTGCGCCGCTTCGGCCTTGAGACCATGGGAGATATAGCCAGAAGGAGCATCGAGGATGAGGAATTCTTCTATAAGGTCTTCGGCATCGACGGGGAGATCATGATAGATCATGCCTGGGGAATAGAGCCGGTCACCATGAAGCATATAAAGAACTACAGGACCACCACCTCTTCCCTGTCCTCAGGCCAGGTGCTGCCCACCCCTTACAAGGTAAAGAACGCAAGGCTGGTCCTTAAGGAGATGACCGACAATCTGGTCTTCGATATGGTGGGAAAAGAGCTTTTATCCTCCTCCTTTACCATCACCATTATCTTCGATGCAAAGAGCCTGGAGAATACGGAATATAAGGGTAATGTGGTCTATGACCCCTACGGACGGCCCATGCCTGAAGCCGCCCACGGCACCGTCAACTTCGGAAGTCCCACTTCATCTTCCACAAAGATAATCAAAGGAGTAACAGACCTCTTCGACCGGATCGTGGACGACACCCTCCTGGTCAGGAGGATCTATATCGCGGCCAATAACACCGTCAGCGAAAAGGGCACCGGAAGGCAGCTTGATATGTTCACCGATCCGGAAAAGGAAGAGAAGGAACATAAGATACAGAAGGCCGCCCTGGAGATCAGGGAGAAGTACGGGAAGAACTCCCTCATAAAGGGAATGAACCTGGAGGAAGGCGGAACTGCCATATCCAGGAACAGCCAGATAGGAGGCCACCGGGCATGAACAGGAAAAACTACGACGACCTTCTTAAGATGGAGCGTCCGCAGCACATAAACGACGACTTTTCAGTAAAGCACCCGAAGATGCCCCTGTCTTCAAGGGCAAAGATATTCGCTCCCTTCGCAGCCCTTAAGGGATACGAGAAATCAATAGATGAAGCGGGAAAGAAGAACGGGGATCTTTACGACTGACTCTTTCTGTCTACGATATTGATATATGTATAAGGTATCTCGATCTCGTTTCTCTCGAATATCTCGCATACGGCGGAATTGATCTCGTCCTTGATGACTTCCGTAGGTGTCTTTTCGTAATAGACTGCCACCGAGAGCATAAGGGCGCTGTCTGCATAAGAGGAGAAATATACCTGGCTGTAGCCCTTTTTCCCCGGTACCGTATGGGGATTCTTTTCGACTATCTCGGCAATAAGCTGTTTTGCCAGTTTCACATCCGTATCGTAGGATACCGGGAACTGGAGCCTGACTGATCTTAAGTCGTGGCCGTAACTGCAGTTTACCAGGGCCATGGAATTGATCACATGGTTGGGGATTATCTCCTTAAAGGTCTCTGTGGTGGCGATGACCACATGTCTCATGGTGATGCCTTCAACGATACCTGCCACGCCGTTTTCCAGTTCTATGCGGTCCCCTATATCAAAAGGCCTGTACATGCTGATCATAAGGCCCGCAGTAAAATCCTTTATAACGTCCTGGGCAGCAAAGGTAACTACGGCCAGCACCACTGACGTGCCTCCCAGCACCGTGGTCCAGACAGACTTTGCTCCCGCAAAAGCGGAAACTGCCAGAATGATGACTGCTACCGTTACTACGGAATTAAATATCTTTTCAAAGAATGTAAGATGAAGGCTCTTCTTCCCTCCCGAGGCCCTCTTAAAGATCCTCTTTCCGATAGCCTTCAGGATCTTGATGGCCAGAAAGGCCATGATAAGGATAAAAGCGATATATATAAGCTTTACCAGAAGCTCATATGCAGGGTCTGATAACAATGCCACAATTTTGTCAAACATAGGTGCCTCCCCGGAAAGACTATAGTATATAATATCATTCATTCGCAGAAATAAGGAGTTTTTTATGAATCTGATCTTTGATGTGGACGGCACTTTATGGAATACCACCGGCCTGATCGCAGGGTCCTGGCAGAGGGCAGCGGAAAGCGCGGGATATACATCTTCCGTCATAGACGCAGAGACACTGAAGGGCGAATTCGGCAAGACCATGGATGTCATCATGGAAGATCTCTTCCCTGATATCAAGGACATAAACGAGAGGAACAGGGTGGCAGATCTCTGCATCATAAACGAAGAGAAGGATCTGGCGGATATGGACGATGAGACTACCGGGAGCATCCTCTACGAGGGCATCAGGGAGACAATGGAAGACCTGAAGAAGAGAAACAGGCTCTTTATCGTCAGCAACTGCCAGAGCGGATATATAGAGCTTTTTATAGATAAGACAAAGACGGATGATCTTATAGAAGACCACCTGTGCTATGGCGATACAGGTGCAGAAAAAAACGAGACCATCACCCTTCTCATGGAAAGGCATGGCCTCAAGAAAGAAGAGACTTTCTATATCGGAGATACGGAAGGAGACCAGAGAGCCACGGCTCTTGCGGGAATAGAGTTCATCTTTGCATCCTACGGATTCGGCAAGGCAAAAGAGCCCTGCAGGAAGATCTCTGAATTTAAAGACCTGAAAGATCTCTTTTAAGACTTCTCCTCCGAGTTTATTATCTCCAGTTCTTTCTCGACTCCCATCAGGTGTTCCCTGCATTCATTTGCAAGGGTAACGCCTTTTTTGTAGAGCTCCAGGGATTCCTTAAGTTCAATATCGGGCTGCGAAAGTTTCTTATTTATCTCCTCAAGCTCGTTCATTGCCTGATCCACATTGAATTCTTTCTTCTCATCCATCTTCCTGTTCTCCTTTTCTTCTTACCGACAGGACCTGTGCGTCCATATCGCCGTCATGTATCTTTATGTTGATCTTATCCCCGGGAGATACTGCCGAAAGGGATACGACAGGCTTTTCATCCTTTGAGATATAACCGAATCCCTTCACCAGCTTAGCCGTAGGGGAAGCGCCGTTAAGATTTGCCAGCAGCACATCAAACCTGTGCAGCTTCCTGTTCAGGGCCGAATCCATCAGCACAGTCATATTGGAGCGGATATTTGAAAGGCGCTCCTTTCTCTTTTCCAGCTTACCCACCGGATCGTTATTCTTGAGCATCAGGGCAAGGGATCTGTACCTCTCCCCTCTCTTTCCCAGGATGCTCTTCATCTTAAAGTCGATAGTATTCTTAAGATCCGTGACCTTCTTAACATCGGACATAATGTCCGGTATCGCCTCTTCTGCAGCTTCGGAAGGAGTGGCCACTCTCTTGTCTGCCACGTAGTCTATCAGGGTCCAGTGTCCCTCATGTCCCACAGCCGAGATCACCGGGGTCACCGCATCTGCCACCGCCCTGGCGATGCTCTCATCATTATAGGCCTTAAGCTCCTCGTCAGATCCGCCTCCGCGGCCCACGATCAGGGTGTCGCAGTTTTGGGCATCCAGATATCTTATGCCTTCCACTATGGTAGGGACTGCATTTCTTCCCTGGACATTTACATGGTAAAGGACCAGCTGCACATAGGGATTTCTCTTGGAGGCGATCTTACAGATATCCCGGATAGCCTGACCGCTCTTTGATGTGACGATACCTACCCTGGAAGGATGTTTGGAAATTGGCTTTTTACGCTCCTCATCAAAGAGTCCCTCGGCCCGGAGCTTCTCCTTGAGCTCCATGAGCTTTCTCTTCTCATCTCCTTCTCCCGCATCCACGATGCCCCGTACCAGGAGCTTGAACTTACCACTCTTCTCGTGAAAGTTCATATATCCTGAGATAGCCACCTGCTTGCCGTTCTCAAGTTCAAAATCAAGAGCGGCGGCAGCTATATGCTCAAACATAAAACAGTCAATTATAGACTGCGTATCCTTGACGGAAAAATAGTAATTCTGGGTATGTCCGCTGAAGTTGGTGACCTCTCCCTGGACCTTTATATTCCGGAGGACCTCATCAGCAGCTACGGCTGATGCGATGGCGGAACTTGCGGAGGTGACAGACAGATATCCCTCCATCAGATCGGCAGGATCAGCAGAAGGAGCTGGAGCCTCCTCATCCCCTTCATACCAGCGGCGGAGTCCCTCATTTAACTGCTCGCAGTACCAGTATTTTTCCGCAGGATTCCAGCGGGCTCCGAAAGCCTTGGCCTCATCCTTTTCGGAATATGGAACGTTGAGTCTGAAAGACAAGAGGAGACCTCCTTTATCTTATTATCGCGAATGCCACCTGTGCACAGTAGATAAGGATCATAGCGATGCCTTCTCCCCTGTTTATCTTCTTTCCCGTGGCCAGGAAGATATAGGTGAGGATGCTTACTGCCATCAGAACGATGATATCACAAAAAGAAGCGAAGTTTACGGCGATAGGTCTTATGGTGGTAGATACTCCAAGGATGAACATCAGATTAAAGATATTGGATCCAACTACATTACCCACTGCAAGTCCCGTCTCGTGTTTCTTTGCAGCCACCATGGATGTGACAAGCTCCGGAAGTGATGTTCCCAGGGCCACTACGGT
>JAGAFH010000085.1 GCA_017612755.1 Clostridiales bacterium | reverse complement strand
CTGATATTCCCGTTGCCGAAGAGGCGGCCCATACGGCTGAGTTTTTCTGGAATAACGTCTCCAGGTTCTATGATATAGGAGTGAGCGGCCTCCACAGGCTTATGGGAGTTATCGATGACATAAGGAAAGCTAATGTTATCATTGCCGTTGCGGGAATGGAGGGCGCCCTTCCCAGCGTTATAGGAGGACTTGTAAAAGTTCCCGTTATCGCTGTTCCCACATCTGTGGGTTACGGTGCTTCCTTTGAAGGAGTGACAGCCCTTCTTTCCATGATGAATTCCTGTGCTAACGGGATCTCGGTAGTTAATATCGACAACGGTTACGGAGCCGGTTATGTGGCATCACAGATAAACTCTCTGGCTGTAAACGGTAAGGATAATGGATAAGCTCGATCTTCTGAAGGAAATGATACGTGATAAGGGAAGGGTGGCAGTCGCTTTTTCAGGAGGAGTCGATTCCGCTTTTCTTTTAAAGGTTACCCATGATGTATTGGGCGATGATATGGCTGCCCTGACTGTTTCAGGTGTGAACTTCCCCTCTAGGGAACAGAAGAGCGCAGTAGATCTATGTGTCAGGGAAGGTATAAGGTTCATAAGGGCGGAAGCAGATCTTCTTTCTTTTGAACCCTTTTATTCCAATCCAAAGGACAGATGCTACCACTGCAAAAAGAAGATCTTTTCACTGATAAGACAGAGAGCAGAAGAAGAGGGGTTCGATACTTTATTTGACGGCACGAATCTTGACGATACGAAGGATTACAGACCGGGCATAAAGGCTCTTGAAGAGATGGGGGTGATCAGCCCTCTTAAAGATCTGGGATTTACTAAGGATGAGATAAGAAGTTATTCCCGGATACTCGGCCTTCCGGGATATGACAGATCCTCTTCCGCCTGTCTTGCATCCAGGATACCTTACGGCGAGACCATCACTTCCGAAAAGCTTGAAAGGATAGATGCAGCTGAAGTTTTCATCAGGGATATGGGCATTGATGTCTGCCGTGTCAGATCCCACGGAGATGTGGCAAGGATAGAGGTACAAGGTGAAGGAACAGGAAAGGTCTTAAGTGAAAAAGACCGGATCGTAAAAATGTTCAAAGATCTTGGCTTTTCCTATGTCACTTTGGATCTGGAAGGATTCCGTTCCGGAAGCATGAACGAGGTCATAGACCGTTAGTGTTGATATAATCGGCCAGCCTCGAGAAGATAAGGGCTGCATCAGTGGTATGAAGCCTGCTGTAATTAGGATCCTGCTGGTTTGATGTCTGGGCTCCGAATGTAACAAGTATATACTCATGACCGTTTATGGAAGCAAAGCTTACAAGGCACTGGCCTGCTTCCGAGGTATAACCGGTCTTACCGCCCAGCATGACAGCATCTCCCGAATTGGCATATGAGATGCAGGTGAAATAGGAGGAATAGAAATCAAGTCCTTCAGGATGGACATCTGATTCGGGAACATGATAATAAGATGTGGTGATAAGATCCCTGAAAGTGTCATTTCCAAGGCCCTCTCTCATAAAGACAGCCATGTCATAGCAGGAGGAGTAGTGCTGCTCGTTAAAGTTTCCTGTGGTGTTGGTAAAGTGAGTCTCCGTAAGCCCGAGGCTCTCTGCTTTCTGGTTCATAAGATCTACGAAAGCCGATTCTGATCCGGCCACATAATTGGCGATGCCTAAGCAGCATTCGGCACCCGACTTGAGCATGGCACCGTAGAAAAGCTCCATCAGGGGAACTGTCTCATCCTTCTCAAATCCGGCAGTGGAGAGATCCATGTAATACAAAGTGTCATAAATATCGGAAGTCATTGTATATGTATCATTAAGATCATCGATATTTTCCAGGGCCACGAGGATAGTTGCGATCTTAGTGACAGATGCAGGGTAGGACCTTTCATATCCGTTAAGTTCAGCCAGGACTTCACCGGTCTCGGCATCCATAATAAGGGCTTCAGAACTGTATATGCCCTCGAAAAGATCCGCATCTATATAGGTGGCGGAAGGCTCAGTGCTCACCGGGATGCTCTCGGATACGTATGTGGATGAGGGTTCTGATCCGGTGACTTCTATCTCAGGTTTTGATGAGAAAAGGGAAGCGATCTTGGAAATAAGTAATACCAAAAGGATAATGCCGAAAACGACAAATACAAGAAAAGCTATACCTTTTGAATTGATCCTTATCTTTTTCTTTCTGCTTCTGGCCATGGAGACATTATAAACTAAAAACTTGAATTATTACAAAAATAGGATAAAATATATTTGGCAATTTGAAACAATGACATATATCAGAGGGGTGCCATTATTTTAAAACATAGAATCGTATCATTATTGATGGTCATTACAGTGCTGTTTCTGGCTGTAGGTTCAGTAACGGCTGATATGATCTCTTATACTTCCAGGACTGACAGATTTGAACTGATGTGGAATAATGCCGAGGATTCGGAGAGATATTTTATGTCTACTGAGATCAAGGCATATGCCTGCGGCCTTACTACAAATGAGTTTATCTTCTTTGCAAGAGTGGTCGAGGGCGAGGGCGCCGATTCAGATTCAGACATTACTGATAAGGTCCTTGTTGCAGCTACCGTATTAAACAGGATCAACTGTTCCAGCTGGCCTACAAGAACTGTTATGACAACTCTTCAGAGACCCGGTCAGTTCGAGGTAGTCGATCCCGATACCGGAGTATGTAATTGTGCCAGATCCCTTGATTCAGAGTGGGCTATCGTAATTGCTTACAGGATGGTGGCAGCCAATGAGCTGGACTGCCATATGGTCTATTATAATGCCTTAGGTTTTACAGGCTATTCCAGACAGTTTACTGATTATGCATATTTCGGCGGAAACTACTTCTCTGTTATTCCCTGTGACTGTGAACACTGTACTGAGACTGAACCTGACTGGGTCGAGGAAGATGTAGAGATGCTCACAGACCCTATCTACAGACCTGACGGAGTAGGACCTCACTATTTCTGATATCCCGGAGGATCATATGGGTAAGACCCTCTATCTCGAATGCTCAAGCGGTATATCCGGAGACATGTTCGTAGCATGTATGCTGGGGCTTGGAGCAGATAAGAATCTTCTTACCAAAGTATTAAAGACTGTTCCTGTTCATGGATTTGATATAAGCATTTCCGATGTTATCAAGTGCGGTATCAGATGTACCGGTTTTTCCGTTATCCTTGATGAAGACCATGAGAACCATGACCACGATATGGAGTATCTTCACGGGGAAGAAGATCATCATGATCATGAGCATCATCACCACGAACACAGACACCCTTCCGATATCAGACATATCATCGATCATACTGAGATGACCCTGACAGCAAAGGAGACTGCTTACAGGATCCTGGATATCATCGCTGAAGCTGAGGCCAAAGCCCACGGCATCCCTGTAGAAGAAGTTCATTTTCATGAAGTCGGGGCTGTGGATTCAATAGTTGATATAATCGCAGCTGCGGTTGTTTTTGACGATCTTCATATCGACAATGTGATCATTCCGGCACTTACGGAAGGTACCGGAACTGTCAGATGCCAGCACGGGATCCTGCCTGTGCCTGTTCCTGCTGTGGTCAATATCGTCAGTTCAAATGGATTAAAGCTCAATATCTCCTCTGTAAAGGGTGAACTGGTAACTCCTACGGGAGCTGCTGTTGCAGCCGCCATAAAGACTTCTGACAAGCTTCCCGGAAGCTTTACAGTTGAAAGCATTGGGTTGGGAGCAGGCAAGAGAGAGTACGAAGTACCAAGCATCCTGAGGGGCATGATCATCTCATCCAATGAGAGCAGCAGTGATAAGATCTTAAAGCTGGAGACAGATATAGACGATTCCACCGGTGAAGAGCTGGGATATCTCATGGATAAGCTCTATGAAGCCGGAGCCAGGGAAGTCCACTTTACCCCCATCTACATGAAGAAGGACCGTCCCGGAACTGAGGTCACTGTCATCTGTGATGAAGAAAAAAGAGCGGAGATGGAAAATATCATCTTCAGGCATTCCACCACGATCGGCATCAGATCCTGCCTGATGGACAGGACTGTCCTTAAGAGATTTCAGGAAGTGGTATCTACCGAATACGGAAATGTCAGGGTCAAGACAGTAGTCCTTCCGGATGGGACTGTGAGGAAATATCCGGAGTACGAAAGCCTTAAAGAACTGGCAGATAAGACAGGTCTTTCCATTGCCGATTTAAGAAAACTCATCTGATTTTTCCATTTTTGAGAAAATGTATCTACTTTCGGCCCTGAAATGGAGAAAGTGGATACAAAGGGTAGATACATTTGGCCCAATGTATCTTTTTATCAATCTGAAATGCTGAAAGTAGATACACTGGTAGATACAATCTTGCTTTTGATCCCTAAAAATTATAATATATGCGGGTAATTGTTTTAACGGAGGTATTATTATGTACGACTATATCAAGAGAGAAGATCCTGAGATCTATTCTGCTATCTGACAGGAGATTGGAAGGCAGAGAGACAAGATCGAGCTTATCGCATCAGAAAACATCGTAACTGAGGCAGTTCTTGAGGCTGCAGGCTCAGTTCTTACAAATAAATATGCCGAGGGCTATCCCGGAAAGAGATATTACGGCGGATGTGAATATGTAGACATCGTTGAGCAGCTTGCTATCGACAGACTTAAGGAACTCTTCGGAGCTAAGTATGCAAACGTCCAGCCCCATTCAGGTGCACAGGCTAACACAGCTGTTTATTTTGCTATCCTCGAGCCCGGTGACACTATCCTCGGTATGGATCTTTCCCACGGCGGACATCTTACCCACGGTATGAAGCTCAATGTATCCGGAAGAACATATCATTCAGAGTTCTATCAGGTAGACAAGGAGACAGGCAGGATCGACTATGAGGCAGTAAGGGCTAAGGCTCTTGAGTGCAAGCCCAAGGTAATCGTTGCAGGTGCTTCCGCTTATCCCAGGATCATCGACTTCAACAAGTTCCGTGAGATCGCTGATGAGGTCGGAGCTTATCTCTTCGTTGATATGGCCCACATCGCAGGTCTTGTTGCTGCAGGACTTCATCCCAATCCCGTACCTGTTGCAGATATCACAACAACTACAACACATAAGACTCTTAGAGGACCCCGTGGCGGCGTAATCATGTGTAATGATGAGGATCTTGCAAAGAAGATCAACTCCGCAGTATTCCCCGGACAGCAGGGCGGACCTCTTATGCATATCATCGCTGCTAAGGCTGTTGCATTTAAGGAAGCACTTTCTCCTGCATTCAGAGAGTATGCTAACGGACTCATCAAGAATGCCAAGGCTATGTCCGAGGCTCTTCTTGAGAGAAACGTCAACCTTGTATCAGGCGGTACGGATAACCACCTTATGCTCATCGACCTTCGTGGCACAGGCATCACAGGTAAGGAACTTCAGCTCCGTCTTGATGACTGCAACATCACAGCTAACAAGAATACTATCCCCTGGGATCCCGAGAAGCCTTTCATTACTTCAGGTGTACGCGTAGGTACAGCTGCTGTAACTGCAAGAGGTATGAAGGAAGAG
>JAGAFH010000084.1 GCA_017612755.1 Clostridiales bacterium | reverse complement strand
TTCGGTCTTAACCGACGGTTCCCTTCTGAAACTGGGCCTTGATAACGCCAATGTTTTTGCCCTTCTCGTTTCTCTGGGAATACTCTTTGCGGTTGATGTCATGCACGAAAAAGGCATAGAGATCAGGGAGAGTATCGCTAAACAGCACATCATCTTCAGATGGGCCATCTACTACGGCGTGATAGTCGCGATCCTGATATTCGGTATCTGGGGTCCGGGAGCCGGTTCGGCGCTTTTCATCTACGAACAGTTCTGATCTTAAGGGGAGCTTTTGGCTCCCTTTTCTGTCCCCTATGTTCACCATGCTGTCTTTTTCTTCCTGCCACCGGCCTTTTTCTTATATATTAAACAAACGCGCGCGGTAGACTTTAAAGCCTGTTTTTGATATGATTTTTAGTGGCTCATTATGCGGGCCTATTTATATTATTAATTGAAAGCGCGGATAATAAACATGGAAGTAAAACGTAATATCTTGCTCAACCCCGGTCCTTCCACAACGACCGACACAGTCAAGATGGCTCAGATCGTTCCCGACATCTGCCCCAGAGAGAAAGAATTCGGCGGTATCATGAAGCCTATGAGGGATGATCTTGTTAAGATCGTTCACGGCGATCCTGAGGAGTATACGGCAGTTCTCTTCTGCGGATCAGGTACTATCTGTATCGACATCACACTCAACTCTCTTCTTGACGAGGGCAAGACGGCTGTAGTCATTCAGAACGGTTCATATTCCCAGAGAGCCTGTGAGGTCATCAGAGCTTACGGCATGCCTCTCGTTGAGATCGTCCAGCCTATCGACAAGGCAGTAGATCTTGAATACGTAGAGTCAAAGCTCAAGGAGATCCCCAACATCGGATATGTCTACATGACACACCACGAGACGGGAACAGGACTTCTCAATCCTATCCGCGAAGTCGGAGCACTGGCTCACAAGTACGGTGCATTCTTTATCACAGACACAACATCCTCTTACGCCATGATCCCTATCGACGTAAAGAGGGATAATATCGATTTCTGTATGGCCAGCGCCCAGAAGGGCATCATGGGAATGACAGGCCTTTCCTACGTCATCGGAAGAAGGGATATCATCGCAAAGAGCAAGGATTTCCCTACAAGATCCTATTACTGCAATCTCTTCCTTCAGTACGACTATTTCGAGAAAACGGGCGAGATGCACTTCACTCCTCCGGTCCAGACCATCTATGCTGCAAAGCAGGCACTCGTTGAGTACTTCGAAGAGGGTGAGGAGAATAAGTGGGCAAGACACCTCCGCGTAATGAAGGCTATCCACGACGGGGAAGACAGACTCGGACTTCAGGAAGCTCTTTCCAGGGACGTACAGTCAGGTCTTGTTTCCGCGATCAAGTACCCTGACGATCCCAACTGGGATTTTGATAAGGTCCACGACTACTGCTACGAGAGAGGATTCACCATCTATCCCGGCAAGATCGAGAGCAAGGGTACGTTCAGACTCTGCGCCCTGGGCGCCATCGACAGCGGGGACATCGAGGATTTCTGGGTCGTCTTTGAAGAGGCAATGAAAGCAAATAATATCGCAGTTCCGGCTGTATACAACTGATGGAGGTCAAAATGAGATCAGAAGATTTTGTAAGCGCTATCAAAGGCATGGGCATCGAGTCCCTGGTAGGAGTGCCCGATTCCACACTGAAGCAGTTCTGTGACTACATCAATTCAGACGGAAAAGATGAGATGAAGCACTATGTACCCGTTAATGAGGGCGCGGCTGTAGGACTTGCTACAGGTATCTATCTCGGAACAGGAAAGCCCGCTGCAGTCTATATGCAGAACAGCGGTCTGGGAAATATCGTTAATCCCCTGACATCTATTGCCAACACGGAAGTCTACGGTATCCCCATGCTCTTTATCATCGGATGGAGAGGCGAGCCCGGCGTTCACGACGAGCCCCAGCACAAGTTTATGGGCAAGGTCACCGACAAGCTCTGCGAAGTCCTTGAGGTACCCTACTCCGTTATCGACTGCAATACCACTTCAGAAGAACTGTCTTCTATCCTTGATCAGGCTAAGGCTGTTATGGATGAGTGCAGACAGTATGCCATCATCGTAAAGAAGGGCACTTTCGAGAAGAGAGCCGGCGGCGGATATTCCAACGAATATACAATGAACCGTGAGAGCGCTATCGCCACTATCATCAAAGAGACATCTGATAACGATCTCATCGTTTCTACAACAGGTAAGATCTCCAGGGAGGTTTACGAGCAGTGTGATGCTATCCTTGGAAATCACGAGAGGGCATTTCTTACCGTAGGCGGAATGGGACACGCTTCCATGATCGCATACGGTATCGCTGTTTCCAGGGAAGATAAGAACGTGATCTGCATCGACGGTGACGGAGCAGAGCTCATGCACATGGGTTCCATGGCCTTCATAGGTAAGAACAAGCCTGACCACTTTATCCACATCTGCCTTAATAACGGCGCCCACGAGTCTGTGGGAGGAATGCCTACAGGAACTAAGGGAATAAGATTCTCCCCCGTTGCTAAAGACTGCGATTACGATTCAGTCGTTACAGTCATGAACGAGGAAGAGCTTAAGGCTGCGTTTGATTCTGTAAAGGGAGTCAAGGGCATCCACTTTATCGAAGCAATGGTATCCATGGGTTCAAGGGACGACCTTGGAAGGCCCAAGGAGAGCGCTTCCGAGAACAAGATAAACTTTATGAAGAATTTCAATTAACGGGAGGAATAAGATGAGTACTGTTTACACACTTTTCTGCACAGATGTTATCCATGAGGGTCACCTCAACATAATCAACAAGGCTAAGGAACTTGGCGATCTTACAGTCGGCGTTCTCAACGACGATGCAATGATCAGATATAACAGATTCCCTACCCTTTCCCTTGAGGAGAGAGTGGAGCTTGTAAAGGGTATCGAGGGGGTTAAAGACGTTATAGTCCAGAACTCTGTTATGTATGATGAGATCTTTGAGACCCTTAAGCCTGATTTCGTCGTTCACGGCGACAACTGGGGCGATGCAGCCATGCAGACCATCAAGGCCAACATCGAGAAGAATATCGAAAAGCACGGCGGTAAGCTCGTTGAGATCCCCTACACATATAACGAGAACGTTAAGAAGATCGACGACCGTATGATGGAGAAGCTTGCCCTTCCCGATTTCAGAAGAGCAAGACTTAAGAAGGTCCTCGGCATGAGAGACGTAGTCAAGATCATGCAGGTCCACTCCGGTCTTACAGGTCTTATCGTTGAGAAGACAGTCGTATCTGAAGACGACAATATCGACCAGTTCGACGGTATGTGGCTTTCTTCCCTCTGCGATTCCACAGACAGAGGTAAGCCTGATATCGAGCTTGTTGATATGACATCAAGACTTAAGACTATATCTGAAGTCCTTGACGTTACTACTAAACCCATCATCCTTGACGGTGATACAGGCGGACTTACAGAGCACTTCGTTTATAACGTAAGGACTCTTGAGAGACTCGGCGTTTCCGCTGTCATCATCGAGGACAAGACAGGGCTTAAGAAGAATTCCCTCTTCGGCACTGAAGTTGCCCAGACCCAGGATTCCATCGAGAACTTCTGCGCAAAGATCTCTGCAGGTAAGGCTGTCCAGAGAACAGATGATTTCATGATCATCGCAAGATGCGAGAGCCTTATCCTCGAGAAGGGCCAGGAAGATGCCCTTGAGAGATGCCACGCTTATGTTAAGGCCGGCGCTGACGGTATCATGATCCACTCAAGACAGAAGAGCCCCAAGGAGATCTTC
>JAGAFH010000083.1 GCA_017612755.1 Clostridiales bacterium | reverse complement strand
GACAGATCTGCGGCATATGCAGCCAGATATATCGCAAAGAATATCGTGGCTTCCGGCATTGCTTCCGAGTGTGAGGTCCAGCTTGCCTATGCAATAGGTGTTGCACATCCCGTATCGATAATGGTCGATACATTTGATACAGGAAAGATAGATGACAGTGAGATATCTTCCATCGTCAGAAAGCTCTTTGACTTAAGACCCGCGGCCATCATCAGGGATCTTGACCTTCAAAGGCCGATCTATGCGAAGACTGCCGCGTACGGTCACTTCGGAAGAGAAGATCAGGGATTCCCCTGGGAGAAGACTGACAAGGCAGATCTCATAAGAAAGGAAGCAGGTGTCTGATAAAGATATCGATACCGGTCTTTCGGAGATAACGAAAGACAATATCGGAGAGAGAGTTAAAGGCAGGATCGTTGTTGCCGCAAAGCAGATCTACGGCAACAACGGTTTTGTTATTTTCCTGTGTAAGGATAATATCTCAGTAAAAGGAAGATTTGATTCCGATATCATCCCTGAGGCAGAGTATGAAGTGTCGGGAGTGATAACTGTGTACAAAGGGACTTTACAGATCGATGCTTCTTCCATAACTGCAGTTGAGAGCAGTAATTCTGAAACAGCTTATATCGCATCTTTCCTCGAAGACAATATCAAAGGCATAGGTGAGAGCCTTTCCGTTAAGATCGCCGGTGAGTTCGGAAGGGATTCCCTTGATCTTCTGCTGGAGGATCCTGAAGCAGCAGCAAAAAGGATACAGGGACTGTCTTTTTCAAGAGCCTGCGAGATCGCCCTTCAGATAGAAGGTGATGAAGACCATCTGAGGCTTCTGTACGAACTTCGTATCCTGGGGCTTTCAAAAGCCCAGTCTGAATCAGCTTGTGAGATGTTTGGCAGGGAAGCGGCAGTAACGGTAAAGACAGATCCGTATCTTCTGATAAGATGCAGTGGCATAGGTTTTGATACATGTGAAAGACTTGCCCGTTCCTTCGGTTCCGATAAGGCTGATCCGCTGCGTTTTGAAGGCGCAATAGAATATGTGATCACCAGGGAACATATAGCTACGGGAAATACTAGGTTCGATCCAAAGATCATAAAGGAAAAGACAATAAGGCTTCTTAAGGACTCCAACGGTCTGCCGGAAGATGAAGGCCTACTGGATCCCGTTTATGAAAAGGCGGTAAGGGAAGCGGTCAGGAATAAAAGGATAGTTGTCTACAGGTTTATTGACGGAAGATGCGAAGGCTGCGATGAAAGTGATGAGGGATCCTTTATGGCCCATAAGAGATATTTTGCAGCGGAAGCTTCCATAAAAAAGGAGATCGGCGGATTCCTCGAAGCAGGCTCTGTCCTCCCGGACAGAAAGAAAGCCGATAAGAAGATCAGAGCTGTTGCAGAGCAGGCCGGTCTGTCTTTATCGGAACGGCAGCTCGATGCGGTCTATCTTTGCCTTTATAGTCCCATAGCCATTGTCACGGGTGGGCCGGGAACCGGAAAGACCACCATTACCAGGATACTGGCTGAGCACCTAAAAAAAGAGAAGATATCCTGCTGTTTCTGCGCTCCCACCGGAAGAGCAGCCAAGAGGCTTTCGGAGGCTTCCGGAGTCAAGGCGTCCACTATCCACAGGCTCCTGGAGATAAAGAGGGGTCCTGATGAATGTGAAGATTTTTTCGTAGGAAAAAACAGTAACGATCCCATTGATGCAAGGGTAATAATCGTGGACGAATCTTCTATGGTGGACACACTTCTTTTCGATCTTCTCCTTAAGGCCATAAAGCCCGATTCTTCCCTTATACTCATAGGGGATCCCGACCAGCTGCCCTCCGTTGGTCCGGGTAATGTCCTTTCCGATCTTATCTCCTGCGGATCTGTCCCGAAGGTAAAGCTGGAGTATGTATTCAGACAGTCTGATGAAAGTTCCATTGCATCTAATGCGGTAAGGATCTTAAGAGGAGAGGATCTTGTAGGAAACGACACGGATTTCAGGATAATAAGGGAAGATACTGACGAAGAGGCCCTGAAGACCGTCAAGGAACTTGCGTTGAAAGAAAAGGGCGAGGATCTTGTGATCTTATCTCCTACAAAACAGAATCTTCTTGGGACCGTATCCTTAAACGGAGAACTGCAGGAACTGATGAAGGAAAAAGACGCCGATCATATAAGAGCAGGAAAAGACCTTACCCTTCATCCCGGTGACCGGGTAATGCAGATAAAGAATAACTATTCCATCGAGTATTTTGATCCCGCTGTCATGGAGACCCGGACGGGTGTCTTTAACGGCGAGATCGGTCAGGTGATCAAGGGTGATTTTCTCCTTGGCACCTGCAGTATCCTTTTCGACGACGGGAAGACCGTCATATACGACAGAAAGATGCTGGAAGATATAGATCTTTCCTATGCCATGACAGTACATAAGGCCCAGGGCTGCGAGTTCGATAACGTTATCATCGCCCTTGGAAAGATGAACTATAAGCTCTTTTCCTCAAAGATACTCTATACAGCGGTCACGAGAGGGAAGAAGAATGTCAGCATCGTCTATTCGGGAAATAACCTTTCCAGGATGATAAAGAGCAGGGGGGATGATGAAAGGGATACATCCCTTAAAGACTTTCTGGCTCTTCTGGAGAAAAGATACGGCTTATGGGGATCTTGAAGGACGCAACTGATATCTTGTTTCCCGCAAACTGCCTTATATGCGGTGGCTCTACAGACAACAGGATCAAAGGATATGCTGTCTGTAAAAGGTGTCTTTCGGAAATGATCCCCCTGGAGAAGGAAAGACGTTTTTCCCCCTGTCTTCAGGAGCCCTTTTCTGGAGATCCGGTACCGGGGCTTATCCTCTACATACCTTATCCCTATGACGATGTGATGAGAAAGGCCGTAAACAGGCTTAAGTTTGGTTCCTGTTCTGATATCGGAGGTTTTCTCGGAACTTTGCTGGGAATGCACCTCAGATCTGACGGAGCATCATTTGATGCGGTGGTACACATCCCCCTGTCTGCTAAAAGGTTGAAGGAGAGAGGGTACGACCAGGCGGCGGTCATCGCGGAAGCAACGGCTGAAGTCCTGGGTATTCCTTTTTGGGAAGGAGTCCTGATAAGAAGGACCGATACGATGAGGCAGACAGAGAGCGAAAACCGGGCCCTGAATATACATGGCGCATTTGAAGTGCCGGGAAATATAGTCCTGGACGGGCTGAAGATACTTCTGGCAGACGATGTGGCGACTACCGGTAATACGCTTCATGAAGCAGCTTCCGTTCTTATGGAACACGGTGCAGGAGAGGTGGTCTGTGCTGCCGTATGCGGCAACAGGGCCAGCAGAAATGCGGAGTTATATTAAGAATTTTCGCATAAAGTTGGAATTTCCCGCATTATTATATATAATATAAGTAGCCTGAGGTGGGTGAGTCCTATGTTGAACCTTCATGACGTAAAATGGAACCCGGGTCGGCGGATGTAGGTCAGGCCTTTTTAATTGGAAGACTGAACTTCGTTGCAGGGTACCGCCCTGGAGAATTCGGGGTGTCAAACAGGGTCATTCATTTCAGGTTCTTTATGCCTTAAAAAGAATGGAGTAGTTTTTGGGCTTAATTAATGATGCAAAACAGATCGCAAGGCGCGATCCGGCTGCTCGTGGAGTAGTCGGTGTTATTTTGCTGTATTCCGGTTTTCATGCCCTTGTTTACCATAAGGTCAGCCACTTCCTCTACAGGCACAAGCTCTATGCTCTTGCCAGATGGAATTCCCAGGCCGCCAGGTTCTGGACGGGTATCGAGATCCATCCGGGGGCGACTATCGGAGACGGCCTTTTTATCGATCACGGTATGGGTATCGTCATCGGCGAGACTGCCGTTATCGGAAATAACTGTACCATCTATCACAACGTTACGTTAGGCGGTAGAGGACATGCCAAGGGCGAGAAGAGACATCCCACTATCGGGGACAATGTGCTCGTTGGCGCCGGAGCTAAGCTCTTAGGACCTATCACGGTAGGCGATGATGTTCTTATAGGAGCCAATGCGGTCATTATCCACGATGTTCCTGACGGAGCTACTGTGGTGGGCGTTCCGGGCAAGGTCGTAAAGATAGACGGAGAGAGAAGCCTCTCACATGCCGAGGAACTTGACCATGCACTTAATGATGACCCTGTAGAGACAGAACTTCAGAGTCTTTGCAATACAGTTAACCAGATGCAGGGAAGACTTACGGAACTTACCATGGAACTGGAAAAAATGAAGAAAGAGGATAAGAACTGATGAAATTATTCAACACGCTCACAAGATATAAGGAGGACTTTGTTTCCATAGAAGAGGGTAAGGTAAAGATGTATGCCTGCGGACCTACGGTCTATAACTATTTCCACCTTGGGAATGCCAGGCCTTTCGTAACCTTCGATACCTTGAGAAGATATCTTGAATACAGGGGCTACGAAGTTGAATTCTGCCAGAACTTTACCGATATCGACGATAAGATGATCAAACGTGCTAACGAAGAGGGAGTTACGGTCAAGGATGTCGCCGAAAGATATATCAAGGAGTATTACATCGACGCTGACGGCCTTAACTGCAAAAGGCCCACATACCAGCCCAGAGCTACCGAGTCCATCGGTGCCATCATCGGTATAGTAAAGGCTCTTTACGACAAGGGCATCGCTTATGTTATCGAAGGTGACGGTGTCTATTACGACGTAACAAAGAAGGAAGATTACGGAAAGCTTTCCCATTATAATCTGGAGGATCTAAACCCCGGCGGAGGTGAGAGAAAGGCTTCCTATGACGGTAAGAAGAATCCCGGGGATTTTGCTCTCTGGAAGTTCAAGAAAGAGGGAGAACCCTCCTGGAATTCCCCCTGGGGAGAGGGAAGACCCGGCTGGCACATCGAGTGCTCTGCCATGATCAAGAAGCACCTGGGTGATACTATCGATATCCACGGCGGCGGACAGGATCTTATCTTCCCCCACCACGAAAACGAGATTGCCCAGAGCGAGGCTGCCAACGGCTGTACCCTTGCCAACTACTGGGTGCATAATGCATTCGTAAATGTTGACGGCGAGAAGATGAGTAAGTCTTTAGGCAACTTTTTCACCATCAGGGATATCGTTAAGCACTTCCCTTATAAGGTCATCAGGTTCTTTATCCTTTCCGGTCATTACAGGATGCCTATCAATTTCTCGGATGAGCTTTTGAGAGCCTCCCAGACAGGACTTCAGAGGATCTCCACCAGTGCTTCCAATCTTAAGTTTGCTCTTTCCAGCGATTCTTACGAAGGATCAAACGAAGAGGCTTCAAAAGTCCTTGATGATGCAGTCAGGGAAAGCGTTGATTCCTTTATTGCCCATATGGATGACGATCTTAATACGGCTGATGCCATCACCGATATCTTCGGCCTTGTCAAAGCAGCCAATACTGCCATCGATTCCAAGGCATCAAAAGCATCCCTCAAAAATGCCCTGGATAAGCTTACTGAGATAACGGATGTCCTGGGACTTGATATCGGGGAAGACCCGGAGGAGATCCCTGAGGAGATCATGGATCTTGTGGATCAGAGAGCTGCTGCCAAGAAGGAAAAGAACTTTGCCGAGGCTGACAGGATCAGGGATCTTATCACATCGAAAGGATATTCTGTCAAGGATACCCCTAACGGTCCCCAGGTGGAGAAGATATGATAATACCTTTTATTTCCACAGATCTTCGTGAAGTAAACTCATCTGCCCTCGCTTATATAGGCGACAGCGTTTATGAGCTTTACGCCAGGTGCCATGTGGCATCAAGGTCTGCTTCCGATTCCGGGAAGATGCACAAGAAGACGATCAACTATGTGTCTGCCGCGTCCCAGGCTAAGGCTGTAAGGGCTCTTGAAGGAGAACTGGACGAGGAGGAGATGGGATACTTCAGGAGAGGTAAGAATTCCAATCCTCCCACAGTTTCCAAGAATGCCAGCCCCGCAGACTATATGTATGCCACAGGTTTTGAATCACTTATAGGATTCCTCTTTCTGGACAACAGGGAGAGCAGGCTTGATTATCTGATCGAAAGAGCATTTGAGGTCCTTGACGATGAGAAATAATGATAAAGACATGAGAAGAGAGACGGAGCTTACTTCCGACAGGCTGGAGGGCAGAAATGCCGTTCTGGAGGCTATCAATGCCGGCAGGGAGATCAACAAGATCTGGATCCTGGATCCCAAGGACGGAAAGAAATTAGATCCCACTCTCATGAAGATCCTTAAGGAGACTTCCGAGAGAAAGATAGTAACGGTCAGATGCAGAAGGGATGTTCTGGACAGGATGAGCCAGACCCATAACCACCAGGGAGTTATAGCTTCCGTAGCATCCCACGAATACACGGATATAGACGATATCCTTAAGAAGGCTGAAGAGGAGGGTCATGCTCCTTTGCTGATCGTCCTGGATGAGCTCAAGGATGCGTATAATCTCGGATCCGTCTTAAGGATCGCAGATTCTGCCGGAGTTGACGGAGTGGTCATCCCCAAGCACAGATCCATTGGTCTGGACAGTGCGGTCGCTAAAGCATCTGCAGGGGCTATCGAATATGTCCCCGTAGCAAGGGTCACAAATATCGCCCAGACCTTAAGGGAACTTAAGGACAGAAACGGATTCTGGGTATGCGGAACGGCGGCTGAAGGAAGTATCCCTTATGACACTGCCGACTACAAAGGTCCCCTTGCCATAGTAATAGGAAGCGAGGGTGACGGCATGAGGGATTCGGTAAGGAAAGAATGCGATTTCCTTATCTCCATACCCATGGCGGGTAAGGTAAACAGTCTTAATGCGGCAGTTGCCTGCGGGATAATCGTTTTCGAGGCAGTGAAAGGCAGAAAGTAAGCAATATGGGAAGAGGGGCGAAAAAGATCATATGCGGCATACTTGCCACAGTCATCATGGGATCATGTATCTCATGTTCTGTGGATAAGGGCGCTATGAACGTGGTCACCTCTTATGCCAATGCCCTCATATCAAGAGACAGGGCTGTTCTTAATGCAAATACCCTTCCGGGGACCGATACTTCCTGTTTTGATATCTGTTCCGACGGAACTTATAAAGACAAGGCGGTAGATCTTATCCTCCAGCGGACTACGGTCAAGGTGGTCAACGATGAATCTTCTGCAAAGAAAAAGGATGGAACCGGATCTTTGGTATGCGTCTTTACCATGCCTGATTATGAGACGGTCCTGTCATCATCTCCCTCTTCTTTGACTGAATTTGCATCTATGCTGGATAATGCGGGAGAAAAGGAGATCAGGATAACCTTTGAACTTATCTACCAGAATGATGAGTGGTATGTTACTGATCCTTCGGTACTGAGCGAGGCTCTGTATACGCCTCTTTACGTTCCCAGATATCCCTTTGTTATGCAGTTTGAGGAAGAGATCGTCAATGTCGATTTTGTGGATTCCGAGAATGATGTATATACCGATTCCAATAAGCTTCAGGCAGTCTTTACCATGTCTGATGATTTTACGGGTTCCGGACTTTTTGATTCACTGACCTACGACCTTTACAGGGGCAACGATATAATCTACTCAGGTCCCTGTATAAATGGCGAAAATGACGAGATAAGATGTACGGCCTATATCATGAGTACGGATCTTTCAGAGTATCCGGTATTCCCCAAGGATACATATTCATTCGTTATCAAGAGCGGGGACGACGAGCTCTTTATGGCTGACGTTTCCGAAGATCTTACAGATTCATATTTCCCTGACAAGTCTATAATTCTTACTGAATACTGGCTCAATGAGGATGCTTACGGCGGTTATTACAATGTGGATTCCTTTACCACGGTCGTTGCTCTCGACCAGTATTATCTCGGAAGCGGAAAAGATTATGAACTGACATATCTGGCCTGGGGACCCGACGGGCAGATGTCGGAGGAGGCAGAGCCTTCCTACGAAGGCACAAATGCAATCTGTTCATTCCAGGCTGATGAACAGCTTCCTACAGGCACATACTATATCATCGTTTACAATAACGGGACCCAGATCCTGACTGAATCGGTCAACGTGGTGGATAATCTCAATCCCAATGATTTTACGGAACTTGATGTTCCGGTGGTCAGCGATCCTGAAGTAGAGGAGGGACAGCCTGCGGATAAGGTTCTGGTCTATTCCAACGGCAGGAGCAACATCGATCTTCTCAACAGCTATACGGACGTTGAGTTCGAATATGTCAATCCTTCCCTTAATCTTTATGAGCATGAACTGGATGCGGTACTGGCATCAGGAGACGGAGCCCCTGATATCTTCTTCTGTGATTCGTCTTATGTTTCCAAGTATGCCAATTCCGAATATACGCTGCCCATAAATGATATAGGTATTTCCTATTCCGAGCTCCGTTATATGTATCCTTACACATTCAGGATGCCTACAGACAGCGATAATGTTATCCGGGGGGTTACATGGCAGATCACTCCGGGCGCTGTCTTCTACAACAGGTCTGTTGCCCAGACGTATCTGGGCCTTTCGGATCCGGAATATGTCCAGAGCTTTTTCGCTACTTGGGACGATGTTCTTGAAACGGGACGTACGCTTAATGAGGTTTCCGGCGGAACGGTCAAGCTCATAGCAGGATATACGGAGATCGAGTCAGCTTACTTTAACGGCAGGACCGATCCCTGGATAGTCGACGGGGATATTACCCTTCCTGATTATATGTACGATTATCTTGGATTCCTCAAGGCTCTCAAGACGGAAGAGATGACCTTTGAAGCAGGAAGGTGGGGCACTGACTGGAACTCCCATATAACTGATAACAAGGTCCTTTCCTACTGGGGATCCATGTGGCTGGGAGAGTATTTCCTCAGTTCGACCTATGGATCTCATTACGGCCTTGTTGAAGGCCCTACAAACTATTATGAAGGCGGTAACTGGATCTTTGTTTCCGAATACTGTGATATGCCCGCTTCTTCCGCTGAGATCATCAGGGATATGACCATGAACCAGAGCACGCTCCTTGATATGGCTGACAACGGAACACTAGTAAATAACATCATCATCATGGACAACTGCGCTAATGATCCCGAATACTGTGTAGACTGGCTTGACGGACAGAATCCATATTCACTGTTTGCGGATAAGGCCCTGGCCCTTACCGGTGAGGGAATGAGCGCTTACGACAACGAGATCAATTCCGAGTTTATCTCTGTTGCGAATGGGTATATGATAGGATTAGGTATAGTCAGGACTGAGGAACTGGCGGAAGAACAGTTCCTTGAGAACGTAAGTGATTCGGGTATCCTTGGATGAGAAGATCGATGCGTAAGATAATGGCTCTTTTCGTTACGGCAGCAATGCTGTCCGTTATGTCATCCTGTAATATCATCGATCTGGCTGACAGGATCAAGGAGAGTTCAGAGACCATCTCCGGAGCAGAGATCGCCAGGCTCATGATCGACGCCGTCAACAATAAGAATAATGTGGCAGAGAGCTATTCCTCTATACCGGAAAAACAGAGAGAAGGCCTTTCGTTCTCATATTTCACCGAGTATATAGATATCTTAAGGAATATGTCAAAGAACAACGGTACCATAGATTCCTTCAGATTCCTTACCTCTAAAGAGATGGATGCTCTTGATATCGATGACGGTTATGAGGTGGTGCTCTTTGAGTATTCTGAGGATCCTGAAGCCATGCCTGTATATATCTATCTCGATGTGAACTCTGAAGGGGTCACATATCTGTCAAATGAGACCATATCAGATATCATTTCCATCTGGAATTATTCTGACCATTATTTCACGATGATGGAAGAGCAGAATATCGAGGGTATATATACCCTCCTGAATCCTATCTATTCCGAAGAGGAATTATCAGACGAGGCTATCTATGCCAGGGCATCGGCCCTGTCTGACTTCTACTATACCCGTGTCAGGAGTTCAAGAGCAGATTATGAGATATCCAAGCTTACCCCTGATGCCATGACCATCGTTATCCCGGAGATCATCAGTGAGGACGGCGAGAGCTATACGGAGCACACGGTAGAGATCGTTAAGAACTACAGCAGGGACATGTATGAGATAGATGATACTATTCCTTTGGAGACCGATCCGTATCTGACATATCTTGTAAACGGCAGCACTAAGCTGGTCCATTGCGGAAATTCATATACTTCTACGATCATCAATAATACGGTGGGGAAGCCCACATATATCTCACACGGTCTTGACGGCATCGACATGAGGCTTGCGGAAAACGGTGAGGATATCGAATATGAGCACAAGATCCTTGTTAATTATCCCGGACTTATACTGGTGTTCGAAGGATACGGGAACGATGAGAAGTGGGACGGGGAACTGACCGGATTCAGGCTTTATGACACTACCGATGTCACGGTCGGTTATAACGTCTATATCGGAATGCCTAAATCAGAACTCCAGTCGGTATATCCCTTCATTGACCTTTATGATTATGAGCTCACATATTCAGCTCCAGAGGCTGATTACAGCATAGTATTTGAGTTTGACGATGAAGACTGCCTTGACCTTATAAGAGTATCAAAGGTCGTCTGATACGGTGCATTTTGCCGCCAGTTCATCCATCTCCTTATCGCTCATATTGTTCTTTCTCAGATAACGTCTTATATCGCCGTTATAAACTTCATTAATATGTTTAAGAAGTATCCTCATATTTATCTCGTCAGATCTTAAAGTGTGACGCATTTCCGGATCTTTTGCTTCTATAAGAGGATCCAGAAAGGATCTGGCGTAATCATAGGAGACTTTGTAGTTAGTAACGACATCCTCCTGATCAGCACCGGCCAGAAGATAGAGAAGGGCAGCGATAACACCCGTCCTGTCTTTGCCGTGAGCGCAGTGGAAGAGTATGGGACCGTCACAGTCCTTGATGATCCTCAATATCTTTACTATCCGGTCTCCCAGTTCCTCCAGGATGATGCAGTAAAAATCTCCCAGATGATGGGTCCTTAAAAACTCCATGGTGGGATCTTCCTTTGCATCAGGATCTCCGACGAAAAGGGATACTTCGTAAAAGTCTGCTCCGGGCAGGTCCTTGTAGGGATTACCGTAACGTCTGACTTCCGGCTCAGACCTTAAGTCGATCACAGTTCTTATGCCGTCCTGAAACAGCTTTTTATATGCATCATCGTTGATGAGGCTAAGGGCGCCGCTACGGAAGATCATGCCTTTTCTGAAGACTTTCCCGTCCTTAAGGGGCATACCTCCCAGGTCTCTGCAGTTAATGAGTATGTCTTTGTATAGCCGCTGGCTCTCGGGATCGTATGATGACATAAGCTTATAACCTCAAGTATTTTCCGAGTGCTATTTTACAATATTTGCAGGTTGACATTCAACACAAGCTGATATAATATTATTTAGCTTTTGATATGCGCCTGTAGCTCAACTGGATAGAGTGTCTGACTACGGATCAGAAGGTTGTGGATTCGATCTCTGCCAGGCGCGCCAAACAGAAAAGGCTGTTACTTCGAAGTGACAGCCTTTTGTCATATCAGAAAGAAAATATCATCTGACCGGGAGGGTTCATCATGAGCAGACTTCTTATCGTTGTTGACATGCAGAAGGATTTTATAGACGGTGCACTTGGCTTTGAGGGCGCTGACAGGATAATACCCGGGATCGCGGAAAAGATCTCAGAGTATGAGAAGTCAGGTGATGAGATCGTTTATACCCTTGATACCCACCATGAGGACTATATGAATACGCAGGAGGGAAGGAACCTTCCCGTGCCCCATTGTATCGAAGGGACTGACGGATATCTGGTCTGTGACGGATTGAGAGATCTCCTTGATGGTAAGAAGGTCTTCAAAAAGCCCACTTTCGGAAGTCTTGAACTCGGGAACTACATTAATGGCAAGGACTATAGCGAGATCGAAGTATGCGGCCTCGTGTCAAATATCTGTGTGGTGTCCAATGCCGTTATCGCTAAAGCGGCTGCCGCGGAAGCGGAGATAATCGTTGACAGGAACCTTACCGCATCCTTTGATCCCAAGCTGGGGGAAGAGGTCTTTGACATACTTTCCGGCATACAGGTCACCGTAAGGTGAGTTTTTGTTGCAATCTTTGGCTTCGGTATGCTAAAATCCTATTTCGTTGATTATTATTTATTTTAAGGAGAACATATATGGCTACGATCGAGAAGAAGGAAAACAGCCGCGTTGAGATCGCACTTTCCGCATCAAAGGAAGAGTTCGACAAGGCGCTGATGGCGTCTTACAACAAGAATAAGAAGAGATTCCAGGTACCCGGATTCCGTAAGGGAAAGGTACCCTACGGACTTGTAGTACAGTACTACGGAGAGGGCGTACTCTATGAGGATGCTATCGATGAGATCGTAAACAAGGCATATCCCGAAGTTATCAAGGAGAATGACCTTCAGGTAGTCTCCCGTCCCGAACTCGACGTTCAGGAGATAGGTGAAGAGGGTATGAAGTATACTCTTACAGTTACAGTCAAGCCTGAAGTTAAGCTGGGTAAGTACGAGGGCGTTGAAGTTCCTTACTCCGAGAGAGAGATCACAGACGAGTCTGTCAACGAAGAGATCGAGAGGATGAGAAAGAGGAATTCTTCTCTTGAGGTCGTTGAAGGCCGTGCTGTCAAGGAAGGCGACACAGTCGTTATCGACTATGAGGGCTTCAAGGACGGAGTGGCTTTCGAAGGCGGCAAGGGCGAGAACTACTCCCTTAAGATCGGTTCCAAGTCCTTTATCCCCGGTTTTGAGGATCAGATCATCGGCCACAATGCAGGTGAGGAGTTCTCTATCGAGGTTAAGTTCCCCGAGGATTATCATGCTGAGGAGCTCAAGGGCGCTGATGCTACATTCAATGTTAAGATCCACAACATCAAGGAAGAGATCGTTCCCGAGCTTGATGACGAGTTCGTAAAGGATGTTTCCGAGTTCGATACACTTGACGAGCTTAAGGCTGATATCAGGAAGAACCAGGAAGAGGCTGCCAAGAAGGAAGCTAAGAATGCTTTCCTCAACGAAGTCGTTAAGACAGTCTGCGACAACGCTGAGGTTGAGATCCCCGAGGTCATGATCGATAACGAAGTCGAGAATATGGTCAATGAGCAGGCCCAGAGAATGCAGAGCCAGGGCATCCAGCTTGAGATGTACCTTCAGTACATGGGTCAGACCATCGATGAGTACAAGCAGAGCATCAGAGGCGTGGCACAGCCCAGAGTAAAGAGCAATCTTGTTCTCGAGGCTATCTCCAAGGATCTTAAGATCGAGGCTACAGCCGAAGAGTACGATAAAGAGATGGATGAGATGGCCAAGGCTTACAATATGGAGAAGGAGAATATCCTTAAGGCTCTCGGAGACGACAATGAGTTCGTTAAGGAGAATATCGTAAGCAGAAAGACTGTTGAGTATCTCGAGGAGAAGGCCGTAAAGACCGAACCCAAGGCTGAGGAAAAGGCTGAAGAAGAGAAGAAAGACGAAGAATAAGTTACAGTTTAAAATATAAATAACATATAATCGTAATCACCCGGAGAAATCCTTCGGGTGATTTCTTTGATAAAATGAATGTGTTAAAATCTATAAGTACGAATATCGGGAGATTTATCTGATGGCTAATATGCGTTACGGCGGAAACGACGGAAGAAATGAAATACTGAGCTGTTCATTCTGCGGAAAGTCGGAATATGACGTTCCGAGACTCTTTTCGGGTGTGAACTGCTATATCTGTATCGATTGTATCAGGACCGCTTACGGCATCGTTGCCGAAGAGGAGAAGATACAGAAGAAAAAGAGGCTTAAGTCCACAAGACCTAAGAAACTGATCACGCCTCATGATATCAAGGACAGGCTGGACCAGTATGTAGTCGGACAGGAAGATGCAAAGATCTCCCTGTCGGTTGCTGTCTATAATCATTACAAGAGAGTTTTTGCCGACACCGGCGATGACGATACGGAGATAAGCAAGAGCAATATCCTTATGCTGGGCCCTACGGGTTCCGGTAAGACCCTTCTTGCCCAGACCCTTGCCAGGATCCTGGACGTGCCTTTTGCCGTTGCGGATGCCACATCCCTTACGGAGGCAGGTTATGTCGGTGAGGACGTTGAGAATATCCTTCTCAAGCTCATCATGAACGCAGATTATGATATAGAGCGTGCCCAGACAGGAATCATCTATATCGACGAGATAGATAAGATAACCAAGAAGTCAGAGAATGTTTCCATCACACGTGACGTCAGCGGTGAGGGCGTACAGCAGGGACTTCTCAAGATCCTTGAAGGAACTGTCGCATCTGTTCCTCCCAAGGGCGGAAGAAAGCACCCCAATGAAGAGTGTATCTCTATCGATACTACCAATATCCTCTTTATCGTAGGCGGCGCCTTTGACGGCCTTGACGAGATCATCGCCAACCGTCTTGCAGACAAGCAGTTCGGATTCGGCGCTGATGTACAGTCCAAAAAGGATATGCACAGCGGTCTTTACTATCATGACGTATCCCCCATGGACCTTATGAAGTACGGTCTTATCCCTGAGTTTATCGGACGTATCCCCGTTATGGTGGCCCTCGATAAGCTGGATGCGGATTCCCTTGTATCTGTCATGACCGAGCCCAAGAATGCCATCGTTAAGCAGTACAGGAAGATCTTAAAGCTTGATGATGTAGATCTTGAGTTTACCGATGATGCCATCAGGGCTATAGCAGACAAGGCTATCGAGCAGAAGACCGGAGCCAGGGGACTGAGGTCTATTATCGAAGGCGTAATGAGGGATGTAATGTACAATATTCCTTCCGAAAAAGATGTTTCAAAGTGCGTTATCGACGGAGCCTGCATCACAGACGGCAAGTCTCCGACCCTGATATACAAAACAAAGAAGAACTCCAGTG
>JAGAFH010000082.1 GCA_017612755.1 Clostridiales bacterium | reverse complement strand
CTGCCAGCCGGTAACAACGACACCGTTTTCGTCGTAAAAATACGTATTACCATCAACTTCCTGCCAGCCTGAAATCGTGATAACTTCTACAGTACTTGAAAGTTGAAGCTCACAGGTAATACTGCTTCCGTTTTCATCATATGTATATTTTTTATATGTTTCATCATAATAAGTTCCATTAAGGAAAGCTTCCAAAAGATAAGGACAATGGGAAATATTGATCTTTGTCACGGGACAGCCAGGCATATGTAAGCAATAGAGCTTGGGATTATTACTGATGTCAATCTTAGTAAGATCTGAACTGCCGTAGCAATATAGTCTTTCAAGCAAAGGATTATTACTTAGATCCAGATCTGTAACGTCAATATCTGCACAATAAAGAGTCTTAAGGTTTGAACAATCACTAATGTTAAGACTTGTTATGGGCTGGAAACCACAATCCAGGAATGTAAGATCTTCCAGACCGCTGAGATCAAGAGATGTTAAAGAACAACCGCAACAATCAAGACGAATAAGTTCTGTAGCATCGGATAAGTCAAGGGAACTGATCCTGGTAGTGTAGCATAATAATGTAGTCAGATTATTAAGACCGGAAAGATCCAGGGCGGTAAGATTACTATTATTACTGCAGTCTAATACTTTAAGTTTTTTAAGGGAACTGACATCCAAGCTGGACATGCCGTTTCCATTACAGTAGAGTTCTTCAACATAATAAAGATATCCGATTCCTGTAAGATCGGAAATACCGCTGCCTCCAAGATTCAATACAGTAATATTATCGATCTCTGAAGCATCAAGGATGCCATCTTCATCCTGATCGTAGGCAGGATCTGCAAGGGAACTGCAAAGGGCAGCATCTTCAAAGATGATCTGATCATTAAGATTTAAAAGTTCAAGTTCCGTATCATAAGGGAAAGAGAGATGATAATCACCGTCATCTGTTTGTCTTGTACAGATGTAATCTCCGTCATCATTTTCTTCTATGGAACCGTAATAATAAACATCTATTAATTGTCTGCACATGGAGATATCAAGCCGGTCGATCTCTGTACCCATAAGCCTGAGCTCCTTAAGATCGGGATTATTTCCGACAGTGATGTCAGAAAGAGAACTGTCTCTGAGATCCACATTGGTAAGCGCAGTGTTGCCTGACAGATCAACAGAAGTGATTCCGGATCTAGCAGCAGAAAGAGTAGTAAGATTCGGAAAATACTCAATTCCGGAAAGATCATCAAGATCATCGCCAAGATCATCAAGATCAAGTTCCGTAACAGCTTCACGTTCGGACCTTGACAAATATGCATTCCCGTCTGTATTAATGCTTGAATCAGATAAAAAAGCACAAAAAGCATCACAGGGGAAGTTGTCTTCTCCCAGGAGGATATAGTCCTCGGATGTCGGCGTTTTGTCGGCAAAAGATGCAATTCCGAAACCAGCAACAAACGCTGCTGCGATCAGTGTGGTAGCAGTTCTTTTTAGAAAAAAATTATTCATGGGTCCACTCTCACTTTCTTAAATATAAATATATTTTATCATTTCCGATCACACTTTCATCATTCAAAAGGTTGAAAGTGTCGTTTGGGACGTTACATGTTGGGGACAGTTCATCTTGATGTCACACTACGCGTGACAGTCGAGAACCGTCCCCAAATGTCACATCCCTTCTACAAAAAATGCCGCCCTTACGGACGGCATTTCTTATTGCTCAGTTGTGGTTCCTGTTACTGGACCTTTGCGTAAGCACGGCACATCTCTGCTGTGGAGTTTGCCTGGTAAACGATGATCGTGTAGTCACCTGCTACAAGCGCTGAAGGCTCGTATGAGATGAATACGTCATCGTCCTGGTATTCATCAGTAATGGTGAAAGTACCACCGTCTACATTAACTCCGTTGCAGTAAACACCATAGTAGAATGTATCACCTACATTGTGGTAGTCCCATGTAAGGATCTGGAAATAGATTCCGCTGTTTGATGTGGTATATGTACCGGAACTATTGTAGGAATTAAAGGAACTTGAAGAATAGAAGTCTCCGAGAAGGAAGTCTGTGCTGGAATCACCATCAACAGTGCCGGCTGAACCTGTAGCAACATTAGTCTCTACGGGATAGTCTCCGCCGGAAACAGATGTTGTAGTTGAAGGTGCGCCCTGTACTCCGCCGGAAGTGATGATGGCATCGCAGACAACGTCTGTGTTACCTGCACCGATATCGTACAGGATGAACTCATATGTGCCCTCAGCAAGAGTTCCGTTTTCGAAAGGAAGTGTCATGATGATGGTATCGTCAGAAACTCCGGGGATAACATACTGTGCTCTCTCGCAGTAAGGCTGACCGTCGATAAGGATATCGTACTCAAAGATATCGCCTGTTGTGTTGTAGGAATATGTTCTTACAGTTACTTCAAGATAGTCTGCCTTTACATCGTAGGAGAATGTCCAGAAGTTAGTTCCTTCTGTATATGTTGCACTGATGCCTTCTGTTGTTGCGGGAGCAACTGTAGATCCACCATACATGGCAGCATACATATCATAGTCACTCTGGGTGATAGTTCCGTCAGCAAGAAGGATATCAAGGCAGGCAATTACGAGCTCATCCTCGATAGAATCGTCAACCTCGAAGCTCCAAGCAGAGTCAACGCTGAAGAAATCGTCGTCAGGATCAACAAGAAGGTTACCATCCTCATCTGCAGTTACAACAACAGTACAGTTGTAATTTGTTGTTGAAGAAGCGCCATTGATAGTATCAGACAAAATATCGATGAAGGCTAAATATGTATCATTAGGATCGAGATCATCCTCTGAAGCACCATTGATATACGCGCCGAAGATAGGAGCATAAAGAGGTGCAAGAGTATCAACATCAGATATTGCAGCGTCTAAGTCATCGAGGAAGTAAGGAGCTGTACCTGTAAGCTGTACTGTTACAGAATCCTCGGAAGAATCGATAACTGAAGACTCATAGTCAACCTGTGTGAAGTAAGCCTTGTAAACCTCACCAAGTGCAGGGATGATGATCTCAGGATCACCACCGTCTTCTTCGATGTTAGATGCAAGGTCATCGTTAACACTCATTGCAAGAGCGCTATCCATATCACCTGCATTGAGATAACCGACAAACTCGTCTACTGCAGCAAGAGCTGCTTCCTCGGAAAGACCGCCAACCTCAACATCAGCCACCTGGTCTGCAAGGAACTCCATGAAGTCTACAGCAGAATCGGAGCTTACGAACCACTCCTCATCATCGTAAACGAGCTCGAGAGTGAAAGACTCTTCTGTTGTCTCTTCGGGATCCTTGAGAGCCTCGATAAGCTCGTCCTTAGTCATGCCATCTTCAACGATAGTGTCAAGGTCAGCCCATGTGAAGACGATGTCAGCAGAGCCTTCCTCATCCTTAGCCTTACCTTCTACACTGTCGATCTCGTACTCGGCAGATCCGAGAAGTGCCTCTGCGATATCTTCGTTACCACCGAAATCGCCTGCCTCAAGGAATGCCTCGTCGCTGTCCTGAACTGACTTTACAGCCTTATCAGCCTTACCTGCAACTACATTTGAGATAAATGAATCAGCTGCCTCGGAAATAGCTTCCGCGTCTTTACCTCCGCCAAGGAGAGAACAACCGGAAAGTGAACCGAGGAGCATGGATGCAGCAACTAAACTGCCAATTGCTTTCTTGTTCATAGTTCTTTTCCTTTCTTTATATCCCTTATTTTTGAAAGGGTTATATTTATACAAAATATATTTTATCAAATATTCTCAATATTATTATCGATTCAAAATATATAAAACTACTGGTTTAGAGTCCCTCTTTTCTGTGATTTTTGTAATAAATAAAACAGCCTTCTGCTGTGTCGCAGAAGACTGTATATTGTGGAGCCAATGGTGGGAATCGAACCCACGACCTATTCATTACGAGTGAATTGCTCTACCCCTGAGCCACATTGGCAAGCGCCTATAAAATATACTAATTTAACGCCATTATGTCAATCAGAAATCCCAGGAGTTTATGTATTTCTCCTGCTCCTCCGTAAGCTTGTCGATGCTTATATGCTTAGTATCGAGAAGGATCTCCGCAACCCTGTTGTCGATCTCTTCGGGAGTCTGGATCACCTTTCTGGGAAGCTCTTTTCCGTACCGGGCAATATACCTGGCAGACTGGGCCTGAAGAGCAAAGCTCATATCCATGATCTCGACGGGATGTCCGTCACCTGAAGCAAGGTTTACGAGTCTTCCCTCCGCAAGGATACAGATGGTCCTTCCGTCTGAAAGTTCATAACCTAAGATGTTGTTTCTCAGTTCCTTGGGGTCTTTGGATATCTTCTCAAGTTCCTTGATATTGACCTCGCAGTCGAAGTGACCGGCATTACAGCAGACGGCACCGTCCTTCATGGCTTCGAAATGACGCTTTACGATAACATCCTTACATCCTGTTACTGTAACGAAAAGATCACCCAAGGGAGCTGCTTCATCCATAGTCATGACCTGGTAGCCTTCCATGATCGCCTCACATGCTTTTACGGGATCGATCTCGGTCACGATGACCTTTGCACCTAATCCCTTGGCCCTTAAGGCAACGCCTCTCCCGCACATGCCGAAACCTGCTACTACTACAGTCTTTCCTGCAACTACAAGGTTAGTTGTCGCCATGATAGCTGTCCATACGGACTGGCCTGTTCCGAACCTGTTGTCAAAAAGATGCTTACATCTGGCATCGTTTACTGCAACTACGGGATAAAGGAGTTTATCGTCCTTCTCCAATATCTCCAGTCTGTGAACGCCTGTAGTCGTCTCCTCACAGCCGCCGATGATATTCTTCGTAAGATCCTTAAGATCCGAATGAAGGAGCATTGCGAAGTCTCCGCCGTCATCTATTACGATATCGGGTTCGATGGACAGAGCCATCTTAAGGTGGTTAATATATTCTTCTTCATTATCACCGTGGATCGTATAGACATGCATGCCGGCCTTAACGAGAGCGGCAGCTACATCATCCTGGGTGGACAGAGGATTACATCCCGTAAGTGTAACATCGGCGCCGCCTCTTGCAAGAGCTCTTGCAAGGCAGGCAGTCTTAGCCTCCACATGAACTGATACTGCGATCTTTAAGCCTTTGAAGGGCTGCTCTTCGATAAGTTCCTTTTCGATGGCTCTCAGGACTGGCATATTTCTGTATGCCCATTCGATCTTCTTTTCTCCGGAGGGAGCAAGCGCGATATCTTTGATGTCGTAATCCTTAGAAAGCATAGTATTCTCCTCAGATCTTGGTGATAAATCTCTTTACGAGAGCACAGCAGGAACTTGAGACTTTTGCTGCATTCTCCATTACTTCCTGATGGTTAAGAGGCTTGTCCGAAAGGCCTGCCGCAAGATTGGTAACGCAGGAGATGGCTGCGATCTTCATGCCGCAGTGAGCTGCTACTATAGCCTCGGGAACTGTGGACATACCGACAGCGCCGGCACCCAGGAGCTTAAGGGCCTGGATCTCTGCAGGAGTCTCATACTGAGGGCCTCTGCAGAAAGCATATGTTCCGTGGAAGAGTTCGATACCGATCTCTTCTGCGCATTCCTCCAGCTTTGTTACATATCCTTCATCATATACATGGGACTGATCCGGGAATCTGGGTCCGAAATCATCAAGATTAGGACCTCTTAAAGGAGACTCGCAGAAGAAGGATATATGGTCTTTTATTACCATAAGGCTTCCGGGCTTAAAGCCTTCCTTGATGCCGCCTGCCGCATTTGTAAGGATAAGGGTCTTTACTCCCAGAAGAGCCATGACTCTTACGTAGAAAGTGGCAACGGAGGTATCAAAACCTTCGTAGTAGTGAAATCTTCCGGACATCATGAAGACGTCTCTTCCCTCCAGCTTTCCGGCCAGAAGCCTTCCCTCATGTCCCGGGACGGTAGATCTGGGGAAACCGGGGATATCGGCATAAGGGATACTGATCTCATCAGTTACATCAGATGCCAGAGGTCCCAGACCTGAACCCAGGACTATACAGATCTCGGGACTGAAGTCTTCCGGGATCCTTGACTTAATGTATGCTGATGCGTTTCTTATGTCAGTCAGATAGATCTCTTTATCGTTTATCATTGATTCTTACCACAGCAGTTCTTGTACTTCTTGCCTGATCCGCAGGGGCAGGGATCGTTTCTTCCGACCTTGGAAGAATCTCTCTTAACGGGCTGAAGTGTCTGGTTGGTCTGGGCAGCACCCTGGACCTGCTTTGCTTCCGTAGGGATGGCTGAAGGTGCGGGAGCCTTTGTACCTTCTGACATGGAAGCTACAGCAGACTTTGTCTCTACCTTCTTCTCTGCAGAGAAACGTCCCTTCATAAGGACTCTTACAGCGTCATCCTGGATAGCCTCGTTCATCTCGTCAAACATGTCAGAACCTTCCATCTTGTACTCGACAACAGGGTCGTGCTGGCCGACGGATCTCATCTTGATGGATGTCTGGAGCTGATCCATAGCATCGATATGATCCATCCACTTGCTGTCAACTGTATTAAGAAGGATAGCTCTCTCAGCTTCCCTGAAGATCTCTGTTCCGACTTCTTCCTCCTTGACCTTAAGGGCATCAACTGCCTCAGAAGAAAGGATCTTAACGATCTCTTCGGGATCAGGGAGTTCTTCCTTGTCATTCTTGACCTTCTTAACGATAGGAAGCTCGCCGAAGATCTCATCCAGCTTCATGCCGAGGGAATATCTCTCAGCCTGGGAGATTCCGTCATCGACTACGAAAGCATTTACCTGTCTGTCAGCAACACGGTCGATCATCTTAAGGTATGTCTCGTGCATATCTACGCCGTCGATGACCTTACGTCTCTGCTCATATGTGATCGTCCTCTGGATGTTCATGACATCATCGTATTCGAGGACGCTCTTTCTCATACCGAAGTGCATTGCCTCAAGCTTTTTCTGGGAAGAATTGATGATCCTGGTAAGAGTAGCAGACTGGATCTCCATTGTCTCATCAACACCGAGAGTGTTGTACATGGATGTGACCTTGTCACCGCCGAAGATACGGAGGAGCTCATCATCGAGAGCCAGGAAGAACTTGGTGCGTCCGGGGTCACCCTGACGTCCTGCACGTCCTTTCAGCTGGTTATCGATACGTCTTGATTCGTGTCTCTCTGTACCTACGATGAAAAGACCGCCCAGTTCCCTGACCTCAGCTGCTTCGGGAGCGATCTGCTCAGCGAACTTCTTCTCCAGATCCTCAAAGGTCTTTCTGTTTCTGAGAACGTCCTCATCATCTGTCTCAAAGTGGGCTGTGGATGCTTCGATAGTCTCATCGTCAAAGCCCATCTTTCTCATTTCCTGCTTTGCAAGGAACTCACTGTTACCGCCGAGGAGGATATCGGTACCACGGCCCGCCATGTTGGTAGCGATGGTAACTGCGCCCTTACGTCCTGCCTGGGCAACGATCTCGGCCTCGCGCATGTGGTTCTTGGCGTTCAATACATTGTGCTTGATGCCTGCCTTTGTGAAGATCTTGCTCAGATACTCGGACTTATCTACGTTAACGGTACCGACAAGAACAGGCTGGCCTGCCTTGTGAGCCTCGATTACCTGCTTAAGGACTGCGGCATACTTACCCTTCTGGGTCTTGAATACTGCATCGTGCTCATCGGTTCTCATGATCACCTTGTTGGTGGGGATCATGATAACGTCCAGGTTATAGATGGATCTGAACTCGGACTCCTCTGTGAAAGCCGTACCGGTCATACCGGAGAGCTTGTTATACATACGGAAGTAGTTCTGGAATGTGATGGTGGCGAGAGTCTTGTTCTCGTTGGCGATCTTAACGCCTTCCTTTGCCTCGATGGACTGGTGAAGTCCGTCAGAGTATCTTCTACCGGGCATCAGACGTCCGGTGAAGTCATCAACGATAACAACCTCTCCATCCATGACAACGTACTGCTGGTCAAGGTGGAAGTTACCGTGGGCCTTAAGGGCATTGTTTACATAGTGCTGAAGTGAGAAGTTTTCGGGATCTGAAAGATTCTCCACATTAAAGAACTTCTCTGCCTTCTTGATACCGTTTGCAGTAAGGACTGACGTCCTGGCCTTCTCGTCGATAACGTAGTCTGCATCTCCGACGATCTCATCCATATCCACCTTGTCATCTGTCTCAACGACTGTGAAAGGCTTAAGGGTACGGACGAATCTGTCTGCCTTCTCGTAAAGATCGGAAGACTCTGTTCCCCTACCGGAAATGATAAGGGGCGTTCTTGCCTCATCGATAAGGATGGAGTCCACCTCGTCCACGATAGCGTAGTTAAGTTCTCTCTGGACAAGCTGCTCTTTTCTGACGACCATGTTGTCCCTCAAGTAATCGAAACCGAACTCGTTATTGGTTCCGTATACGATATCGCAGGCATACATGTCCCTTCTCTGCTTGTTGGGAATGTCGTGGATTATAAGACCGACTGTAAGGCCAAGGTACTTATAGACTTTACCCATCCACTCGGAGTCACGCTTTGCCAGGTAATCGTTGACTGTTACGACGTGAACGCCTTTTCCGGTAAGAGCATTGAGGTAAACAGGCATTGTAGCTACCAGCGTCTTACCTTCACCTGTTCTCATCTCGGCGATACGGCCCTGATGAAGAATGATTCCGCCGATAACCTGTACAGGATAAGGTCTCATCTTAAGAACGTGCCAGGAAGCTGCCCTTACTGTGGCAAATGCCTCAGGTAGCAGGCTGTCCAGGGACTCTCCGTCCTGGTATCTCTTTTTAAGTTCGTCTGTCTTGGCAAGAAGCTCAGCATGGGACTTTGCCTCATACTCATCCTGAAGATCCAGGACCTTCTTGACGTCCTTCATTATTCTCTTGATCTCACTTTTGCTCCTGAGATTGATGTCCTTGAAGACTACACCGCAGTCAGAAGTCTTGTCGAATAAACCCATTTACCTTATTTTCCTTTCTCTTCCAATCTGTTAAGGGCGGTACGGTATCCGCCGTTTGGATTGTTATAACAAGTTTTTACACGGGATATGGTAGTTGAACTGACCTTTGTGCTGCTCCGGCCCTTTCCCTTCTTTGTCTCCCGTCCGCCCGCAGGAACATTCTGTTCCCCGGACTTGGGCGCCAGCTCGTTGATTATCTCTTCGTAGCTCTTGCCCTCATTTATAAGGAGAAGTATCTGCCATCTGTGGAGCATAGAACAAAGCTCATTATAAGAACAGAGGTCCTTGAAGAAACTGTGAAGCTCTTCAGGAGTCTTGAGCGTCAGTACTGCTTCATACAAACTGTCGAGGGCTTCCTGCTCCTCAGGTGTAAAATCAGCCATATCTTATCCCAAAAGCGCGTAGAACCAGTCTACGAACTGTGCGGCATAACCCATGACCACGCCTGCAACGATCAGAGCGATCAGTATGACGATGAGAAGACCATAACAGATCCTCTTTAAGAGAAGATCTCTCTGGGCCTTACGAAGGACATCTCCTACGGGGATCTTCTCCTCGCTGGTCCTGCTAAGGCTCGAATGAGCGAGCGACGGTCTTCTGACAGACATTCTGGGCTTCACCTGGCACTGCCTCCCTTATAAACAATTCATATCATTTTAACTTAAACTCGGGATTAAGACAATATTATAATTATATATATTAGGAGTAGCGGTTTGAAACGCCGTACTGCTCTACCCTTACGGATACTCCCTGTAAAAGGGCCTGTGCACCGGCATATTCGATGGCTGCCACAGATTCTGGTGAGGCATTTTCAGGGATCACCACCAGAAGGGTCCTTCCGGTGATAGAATCTCCGGGGATATTATACTCCTGTCCCGAGATAGTCACATCCGCCCCGTCAAATGCGGCCAGCTCGGAAGCTTCCTCCAATATCTTTTCGGTTATGTTTGAAGGATCTGAATAAGTAGGCGCCGTAACATCCATACTGACAAAAGACGTGGCCATGCCGTCCTCAAATGAATTGATCACCGGAAAGGTATGGGGCAGATCAGCTCCGTAGTATTCTTCAAACCAGGTCCCCCTCTCAAGATTATTCTTTCCCCATACATCGGTATCCGGTGCCTCCGTGGATGCTCCTGATAAGAAAAGATCAAAGTCACCGTAAAACGGCACAAATGATGTGATATTACGGGTAACCGGCCCCGCCAGGGTCATGACGGAATATGATACATCCACCCTTATGGCGCTTATATCTGAAGACAGATCAAATGCCACATCGATATCTTCAGGGAGCATAAACTCACTTCCCCCGTTCCTTTCCACGTAAGAGGTTGCTATATCATCCTCGAAAGTCCCGGCAAAGGCCAGGGTAAAGATCTCAGAGGTCAGGGTCCTGTCTGATGCGGCATCTATCCCTGCCAGGACGGTCAAAGCCTCCTGAAGGGAGTCTGACATATCCGGGGCATCATCAGGCATGGCATTTGTAAGGGTACTTATGGCATCAGATGCGGTAACCGACAAAGGCATATAAAGGGAAAGCTTCTCACAGGACTGGTCTGTTGCCGCCTGCATTATGAGATCCGTCCTGTAAACAGTCAGGACTGACAATATGGCCCCAATAAATATCAGGACCGCGGTCATGCCTATGGCCGTCTCTATGGCAACAGTTCCCCTCTTATTCATACAGTTCATAAGATCCCTCATGTGTAAATGTGTGACCCAAAGCCTCGCTTTCCAGGGTTATACCGGTAACATAGCCCGGGTAATCTTCTGACAGGACTTCCAGCATCCTTGAAAGGAGCAGATCATCAGGCACATAGAACAGATATGCCGACAGGATATCCCTGTATCCCAGTTCAAGGATCTCGGCACCGGTCCAGGTCAGCATCTTTACTTCTCCCCCGTTAAGTACTGAAACAAGCTTCACTGCCGAGAGCCTGATCGCAATCGAAAAGACTATAAGGACTTTGTAGGCCTCTTTGGGTATATCGGCAGAAGCTCCAAGGCAGAGGATATCCACAATAAGCTTCATCACTTCAGCCGCACCGTCTATAAAGGCCTTGGAATCAGGGTTCAGATATACTTCCACCAGGGTATCCAGAAGCAGGAGCCTGTAGATAAGACCTGAACATATAAGTTCTCCTGCTGTCCCTTCAAGTCCCGTAAGGATATATTCAAGATCGCTCCTGTTCCCGGAGTGGATATCGGTAAAGGCGGTGCCGTTTAAGGAACTGTCTCCCTCGATCCTGGAATCAAAGTTAAAAGATGCATAAGAACAGAGATAGGAATGGGATACGATCCAGAGCGCATCATCCGCCCCGTCCTCAAACACACCGCTTACACCCTCCACACAGGAATCAAGAAACCCGTCATCAGTTATCTCAAAACCTCCGTCTATATCAGGCGGTGAATCGATAGTTTCCCTTAAGGCATCGAATATTGAATTGAAATCTGATATCTTCTCTGAGATATCCTCAAGTCCTGCCAGTTCCGCCAGGGACCCGATGGTATCGGATACTTCCGAGGCCCCTTCCAGAATATCCTTAAAGACAGATGCCGCATCGCTGGACATGAAATCTGACAGGGACTGCAGAAGTCCCAGTTCATCTATCTTTTCCAGCAGCTGGACTATCTGATCCCCGAAGAAGGAAAAGAGCATGCCGGAACTTCTGTAAGTACAGTAGATATTAATTGCCCGCTGAAGGTCATCTTCATCAAAGGTATCCATCCCGCTTACTACCAGTATCGAATCATCAGAGATACCGTTAGATTCAAGAACTGCCCTGTATACCTGGTCATCTATGCCCTCGACATCAAAAGCATAAAGGCCGTATACGCTGAAGAGCTGCCTGTCATAGTCTGCCAGATACGTCTCAAGTGACAGCCTTACAGCCCTGTCATATGTAAGCCTTCTGTCCAGGTTCAGGACAAGTCCCACATAAGTGATCTCCACAAATATCAGGGCCGATAATATGATCGCCAGAAACAGACATGTTGTTCCCTTCTTAGTCTTCCTCATCTAAAGCATCTCCTAAAGTATCGTAGATGATCCTGTAGTTATCCGATATCCCGGATACAAAGGTACAGAACCTCTCAGGGCATATATCCGTCAGATCATGATCTCCCATATCCTTTTTATCCACGATCTCCTCATTTGACAGATATCCCTCCTGCTCGGTCAGGAATGAGTCATAGAGCAGCTTCGCTCTACCGCAATAATCAAGAGGAAAAATTATGAGCGTCGTAATAATGGTTAAGACCGCCGTAAAGACGATAGCCGTTTCAAGTGAAGAACCCATATCCTGACCTCCTAAGCAAAAGGTAAGTCTATGGTAAACAAGAAATCTTCCGATTTGGACGACAATTAATTACAATCCGATACAATTTGTCGTCATATATTGCACAAATCCAGGATCCCTCTTATGTGCAACATTTCAGATACATCCGGGCATAAAAAAGACCTCCGCGGGATGCGGAGGTCCTGGGTTAACCGGTATAAGCCTTTTATCTGAGCTTAGCGTTGTAGTTCTTGGAGAGTTTATCCAGGATCTTGTCGTAAGGATCCTTGATGTCCGCATCCGTAAGAGTCTTATTATCATCCCTGAAGATAAGGGATACGGCAACGGACTTAACATTCTCGCCCAGCTTGTCATCTTCGTAAACATCGAAGAACTCAACTTCCTTAAGAAGCTTTCCGCCGGCAGACCTGATAGTCCTTAAGATGTCGCCGACTGCAACGGACTTGTCAACGATGACAGCGATATCTCTCGAGATGCCCGGGAACTTGGGAAGCTGCTTATATGTCCTCTCAGTCCTGGATGCTGAGATAAGAGCAGCTGCATCGATCTCAAAGAAGACTGACTTCTCCGGAGCTTCAAAGTTAGCCGCAACAGTGGGATAGATAACACCCATGACTCCTGCCTGCTTACCGTTGATGATGATCTTTGCAGTTCTTCCGGGATGGAATGAAGAGTTATCAGAAAGAGCCTCAAAGCTCAAGGATCTGATGCCTAAGACTGCGCAGAGTTCTTCGATTATTCCCTTCATCTCAAAGAAGATAGCCTTACTGTCTGAAAGAGAATTGTCGTAAGAGAATCCGCAGAGAGTCTGTCTCTCATCAGGCAGGTTGGAAGGATCCTGATCGGGGATATAGACATATGCCAGCTCGAATACCTTTGCATCCGGCACTCCCCTGTTGGAGTTCCTTGCAGCGATACGGAGCATGGAAGGAAGCATTGTGGTCCTCATGACAGCTGTATCGTCTCCAAGAGGATTACTGATCCTTACCTGGTTCCTGAGGGGTGAATCCTCAGGCACAAGGAGAGCATCCAGATCTGAGGGGCTCTCGAAGGAATATGTGATAGCCTCGTAGAAGCCGCAGCTTACGAGAGTATTTCTGATCTTCTCCGCAGCAGACTGCTCTCTTGTCCTTCCGCCGAGAGTAGTAGCGGAATCGTTAAGAAGCGTTGCGGGGATATTGTTATAACCGAAGAATCTTGCGATCTCCTCAGAGATATCAGCCTCTGACTCCAGGTCAGGACGGAATGTGGGAGGTATGATGATGCCGTCTTCGATCTTACACTCAAGATCTGTAAGGACCTTCACCATGAATTCTTCGGTAGCATCGATACCAAGGAACTTGTTGATCTTCTCAGGCCTGAAGGGGATCTTCTTCACTTCCCTCTTCGTGGGATATACATCGATAAGCCCCTTACTTACCTTACCGCAGCCTAATATCTCAACCAGCTCACAGGCTCTGTCCAGAGCCCTTATGGCATTCTCGGGATCAAGTCCCTTCTCATATCTGGAAGAAGCCTCTGTGCGGAGGCCGTTGGCGATAGCAGTCTTTCTAACGGATACGCCGTTAAATGTAGCGGACTCGAAGAGGATGGACTTAGTGGTCTCAAGTACTTCAGAGTTCTCGCCGCCCATAACGCCTGCGATGGCGCAGACCTTCTGCTCGTCTGCGATGACAAGGTTTGTATGGTCAAGAGTATGGTCGTTTCCGTCAAGGGTCTTTGTGACCTCCCCGTCCTTGGCTGTTCTGACGATGATATGGTTACCTGCCAGGTAGTCCAGGTCGAAAGCGTGCATAGGCTGGCCCAGCTCGAGGCAGACATAGTTAGTGATGTCTACGATGTTGTTGATGGGTCTCATGCCTGCAGCCAGGAGTCTTTCTGCCATCCAGGCAGGAGATGGTCCGATCTTAACGTCTTCTACAGTCCTTGAGCAGTAACGGTAACAGAGATCGGGATCTAATATCTCAACCTTTGCAACATCTTCAGTATTGAGGGATCCCTCCTGCTTAAGCTTGGGAGAAACAGGCTTAAACTCCTGCCCCAGTGTAACTGCAGCTTCCCTGCCAAGTCCCTCGATGGAGAAACAGTCAGGTCTGTTGGATGTGATCTCAAAATCGATAGTTACTATATCGTCCAGGTTCAGAAGGTCTCTGATATCAGTTCCCACTTCAGGAACCTTATCCAGGAGCCTTAAGTCCCAGAGACCGTAGTAGTCAGCCCCGGGCTTTCCTGCAGCAGCTGCTCCCAGCTCTTCACCGGAACAGCACATACCGTTACTTTCAACGCCACGGATCTTACCCTTCTTGATTGTCATCTCGGGAAGCTCGGCCCCTACTGCTGCAACGGGGCAGATCATGCCGACCTCTACGTTGTCCGCGCCGCAGACGATCTGGACATCATGACCCAGCTCATCTCTTCCCAGATCCACCTTAAGGATATGGAGATGATCAGAATCGGGATGATCTGCGATCTCTAAGATCTTTCCTACATATACGCCTTCTATCTTTGTATCGATAACTTCCTCAACCTTGGAACCGGAAAGCGTCATGGCATCTGCCAGTTCCTTGGGAGTTACCTTTATGTCTGTGAAATCTTTAAGCCAGCCGATTGGTGCTTTCATATACTCATACCTCCCTTATCACTTGAACTGCTTCAGGAATCTGACATCGTTTTCGTAAAGAAGACGGATGTCGTCTATTCCGTAGCGGCCCATTGCCGTTCTCTCTACACCGATACCGAATGCGAATCCGCTGTATTCTTCGGAATCGATGCCGCAGTTCTCAAGTACTTCGGGGTGTACCATACCGGCACCGAGTACTTCTATCCAGCCCTCGCCCTTACATACACGGCATCCCTTGCCGCCGCAGGACCAGCATGTGAGGTCTACCTCAACAGAAGGCTCTGTAAAGGGGAAGTGATGGGGACGGAGCCTTATCTCCGTGTTTTCGCCGAAAAGCTTCTTGGCAAAGAGCTTCAGGGAACCTACCAGGTCTCCCATAGTAACGCCTTTATCCACCACAAGTCCCTCGATCTGATGGAATACGGGGGAATGGGTGCTGTCCAGGGTATCCTGCCTGTATACCTTACCGGGGCAGACAACCTTGATGGGGGGCTTCTTATTTTCCATGATCCTTATCTGCATGGGAGATGTCTGGGTACGAAGAAGGATATTCTCGCTAATGTAGAAAGTATCCTGTGTATCTCTTGCAGGATGGCCCTTGGGGAGCCTTAAGAGCTCGAAGTTATACTTGTCGTACTCTACCTCGGGGCCTTCGCCTATGGAATAGCCGAGGCCTAAGAAGATGTCGCAGATCTCATTGATGGCCATATTAAGAGGGTGTCTGGCGCCTGAGCCGCTGAAGTTGGAAGGGAGCGTAACATCGATGACCTCGCGCTTTAACTTATAAGCGCCCTCCATCTCCTTTATCTTCTTTGAGTAATCGTCAAAAGCGCTCTCCATCTTGGCGCGGACTTCGTTTACCATCTTTCCTGCCGCAGGACGCTCCTCGGGGGAAAGACTGCCCATGCCGCGGAGAACTCCGGTGAGCTTTCCTTTCTTACCGAAATACTCTACTCTTAAGTCTTCTATGTCTTTGGAATTCGTAAGCTTCTTGATCTTCTCTTCAAACTCCGAACGGATATTTGAAAGGGATTCTCTTAAGTCACTCATGCCTGATACCCTCCAAACTTTCTTTTTAACCAAATAAATATATCACAATCACCATTGTATGTAAAAGTTAGATTATTATTGTTATACTATTTGTCATGAACAGGGGCATGGATCTTAGAATGGTTAAAAGGTATTTTTGTCTGATGATCGTTATAACGGTCATCTTTGCCATGTTCGGAACCGTATCTGCCAACTCCCTGCCCGAGCCCACCATCCACCTTTCAACGCTTAACGCACCCAAAGGTAGGGATTACTTTATCGTCATGTTCCACGAGCCCCATGCAGGCCTTATGGATAACTATTTCTATGATGACGGTAAAGATAATGCGGATG
>JAGAFH010000081.1 GCA_017612755.1 Clostridiales bacterium | reverse complement strand
GAAAGTATGGTACTAAGTAATGAAACAGCTCTATTGTTCTGCATATCTTATCCCCAAATAAAGCAAGAAAGCACATGCGTGCTGAAACAACTCCTACACATTCATTTTATCTAGCTTTCTTGAGAAATTCAACACGCTACTCGAAACAATTAATAGTCCCATATTATATAAGCCTCCCAAAGGAGACTTCTTTTTATCTTCTTCTCTTTTTACCCTTTTTCTTAAGTATGGTCTTGGCTTTTCTTCTGCCTACTTTTTCTGTTTCTTCAAAGCCCTCGTCAAAGACGAAGTCTATCTTGCCGAAGTCTGTATCAACGGCAGAGACTACTACCCTGACCTTCATGCCGATATTGAGTTTCTTGCCTGTTTTCGCGCCTACTGCCCTGTAGGATCTTTCATCGAAGATGTAGTGGTCCCTCATGGTCCTGAAGGGAACGAAGCCTTCTACCGTGTTGGGAAGGACTACGAACAGTCCGGCGCCGATAATGGAGTTGATAACGCCGTCGTATCTCTCCCCTACCTTGTCCTTCATATAGTCTGCCACCTTGATGGTGACGGATGCCCTTTCGGCGTCCACGGAGTTTCTCTCCATCTCGGAGCTGTGGTCCGCTATTCCCGATACAAGTCCGGCAAAGTGCCTTCTCCTGTTTTCGTTATGGATATAGCTCTTTATTATCATGTGGATATAAAGGTCAGGATATCTTCTTATAGGGCTTGTGAAATGGCAGTAGAATTTGGAGGCCAGGCCGAAATGACCTAAGTTGTCGGAGGCATATCTGGCCTTTGCCATGGACCTAAGAAGAACGTTGTCCAGCATGGGAAGGGCATCGTCGTCCCTGACGGTCTCCATGAACTCCCTTATGGCCAGAGGTGTGATCTTTCCCACTATCCTTCCTGCAGCGCCGAAGGTCCTTGCCACGTGGCAGAACTTGGCGATCTTTACTGCATCAGGATCCTCGTGGACCCTGTAAACGAAGGGGTAGTTCATCTTGGCAAATCTCTCAGCCACGAACTCGTTGGCGCAGATCATGAACTGCTCGATTATGCCGTGGCAGAAGTTGATGGGATAAGCCATGACGTCTATGGTATTACCGTCGTCGTCCAATATGACCTTGGTCTCCGGGATATTAAAGTTGATGGCGCCTTTGCTGTCCCTCATATTCTTTAAGATCTCAGCCAGCTTCTTCATCTTCTGGAGCATGGGGACTATGTCGCCGTACTTCTCGTTATCGTCGTCTTTAGGGTCCGTCAGGATCCTGTAGCACTCGTTATAGCTCATCCTCATGTCGGACCTGATGACGCTTTCGTAGATGTCGCCTTCGATGGTGACACCGTCGGGCCTTACGATCATCTCTGCCGTCTGGGTAAGCCTGTCCACCCTGGGATTTAAGCTGCAAAGGCCGTTACTGAGCTTGGGGGGCAGCATGGGAACTACCCGGTCCGCCAGATAAACTGAGGTGCCCCTGAGCTGGGCCTCCTTGTCCAGGGCTGTTCCTTCCCTTACGTAGTAGGAAACGTCCGCTATATGTACATAGAGCCTGTAGTTGCCGTCGTCTTCTATCTTAAGGGAGATGGCATCGTCCAGGTCCTTGGCCTCCTCGCCATCGATGGTGATTGTAAGGATGTCCCTGAGATCTTTTCTGCCTCTTTTTATCTCTTCTTCTACTGTTTCTTCTGTGGGATTGACGTCCAGGTCTTTTATCTCTTCGTTTACCGCATCAGGGAAGGTCTGGGACAGTCCATACTGCCTCAGGACCGACAGCATCCTGACGTCGTTATTTCCCATATCTCCCAGGACTTCCACGATATCGCCCCTGAAGTCCCTGTTCTCGGACTCGGGATTTAAGATCTCGCAGACTACGGTCATCTTGAAGGGGGCGCCGTTTAAGTGGCTTCTTTCGATCCTGATCCTTCCGAAGTTGGTCTCCCTGAAGGTGGGATCGGGAAGGACGATACCCTCGTCGCCGTTTTCGATAAGGACACCCACTACCCGGTTCTTAACGGCCAGGGGGCCTCTGGGGGCCAGGTCCGCAAAGCACTTAGGCTCGTCTGAAGGGAATGCTATTACCGCATTTCTCTCCTGCTGTCTTATGCTCATGTTTCTGGATGATCTGCTCTTTTTATTGTCTTTCATATCATCTGCCCCTTTATAACTTCCTCTCTTTCTCTAATTATACCTTAATTGTTTTCGCGGACAAAAAAAGACCTGCCTCTTTCGAAGCAGGTCCTGATGTCTTTGTTTTCGTTCTTCCTTATCAGATACCCTTTGTGATGGAAAGGTAAAGGATGATGGAAGTAACGGCGAAGATGATAGCGCAGATCTTGGTTGCGAACTTAAGTCTCTCCTCAAGGGATCTGCCCTTCGTCTTGCTGTAGTAAGAATCTGTTGTTGTGGTACCGGAAACAACGCCCATACCTCTGTCGTTACCTTCCTGTACAAGGAAGAGGACGACCATGGCGACGCCGGAAAGTATATCGATAACTGCAAGTACTATTTCAAGTGCACTCATTAGTTTAAGCCTCCGTCAAAATATCAGCTGTAAAATAATACCATAGGACTTTTGTATATGCAAATCATTTTTGAGCCTTGCTCTTAATGACTTTGTAGACCTCCGATACAGTGAAGGGGATCAGTGCCAGAGGAAGGATAACGAGCCATGCCGTAGCACTGAGCATTACATTGTCGAAGATCATGTTGACTCCGGGTATATAGATGACCGCAAGGAGCAGCGCCAGGGATGCGCCCACAGCCATATTCATGAGCTGATTGGTGAAAAGGCCCAGCTTAAAGACTGAGATCCTTTCGGACCTGGAAGCATATGCCCTGAAGAGCTCAGCCAGGATAAGGGTAGCAAAAGCGACTGTCCTTGCACCGGTCAGAGGCTCGATGCCTTCTGCGAAGAAGAAGCTGCTCTTAGATGTGATAGCTGTCAGGAATGCCGTAGCCACGCATACGAAGATGGCGATGGCCTGGATAAAGACATGGGTCAGCATGGTCTTATTGATGATGGGCTCTCCCTTAGGTCTGGGGGGCATCTTCATGATGCCGGGCTCACCCTTTTCCCTTCCAAGGGCAAGGGCGGGGAATGAGTCTGTTACCAGGTTGAGCCAGAGAAGCTGGATAGCCGTAAGGGGCGCAGCTATCGCAGGACGAAGCGGAGCATATACGCGAATTAGGAGAGATGTTAGCCGCACACAGCGAGACGCTGGAAACAGACAAAGCACT
>JAGAFH010000080.1 GCA_017612755.1 Clostridiales bacterium | reverse complement strand
GCAGATCTGGTTCCAGATCCAGAGGGACCAGGTGAGGAAACCTTTCCAGACGTTGCGCAGGCTTTTGTTCTTCTTGCTGTAGTTCTTCCAGTCATCCATAGCATCCTTGCCGATCTTGTCATAAGTCGACCTGATGATGGCAACGATGATGCCCAGAGCTATACCCAGCAGCACTGCAAAGAATGTTACTTCAAGCGTAACTCCCAGACCCTTGACGATATACATGTAACGGTTATCGTCTATGAAGTTCAGATAGAACTGGTCTTTGATCTTCTGAAACCAGTCTCCTATCGAAAGATAAAGATACATTTTTGATCTCCGTATTTAAAGATTGAAAAAGGCGGAAATAAGAAAACTATTTCCGCCTTTGACAGCTAATCCTTTAATTGTTATCAGCCTTCAGAAGGGATGTACTTCTCGATGATAGCATCGATGGTTCCGTCTTCTGTGAGCTCAGCAAGAGCATCGTTGATAGCATTGAGAAGGTCCTCGTTTTCCTTGTTGAGGCACATAGCGTAATCCTCCTCCGTGTAAGGAGTATCAAGGATGGTAAGTCCCTCGTTTGCAGCAACGAAAGCCTGAGCGGGCTGGTTGTCGATGCAGACTGCGTCGATCTGTCCGTTAGTAAGAGCGAGGACTGCGTCAGCACCCTTGTTGTAACGCTCGATCCTGTCGTCTCCGATATCGTCTGTCATGTAGATATCACCTGTTGTACCCTGCTGTACGCCTACTACGTAGTCGCCGTCGATAAGGGAATCGATGTCTGTGATAGGTGAACCTTCAGCAACGATGATGGACTGGATACCTGTAGCGTAAGGTGTTGTAAAGTTAACAGACTGAAGTCTCTCCTCTGTAACTGTCATACCTGCGCATCCGATGTCATACTTGTTTGTCTGTACGCCTGCGATGATGGAATCGAACTCGATGTCAACGATAACGAGCTCAAGACCCAGCTTGTCAGCAACAGCCTCTGCAATCTCTACGTCGATACCGCTGATGGCATCACCCTCGTAGAACTCGTAGGGAGGGAAGTAAGCATTGGTAGCCATGATGAGCTTGCCTTCTTCAACTGTGGTGAAAGAACCTGCTTCGGAAGCGTCTGTGTTGTTCTCATCAGATCCGGAACCTGAACATGCTGCAAAAGCAACCCCCATGCATGCTACGAGAACAAGTGACACGATCTTTGTGATTGTCTTCTTCATAATAATTCTCCTTTGCCTGATTTATAAAAATCACAAATTACATTATAAGGCGAAAAGAGCGAAGTGTCACTTCAAAATTTATTTATTATATAAATATGGGAACTTACATCTTAAGGAGCTCGTCCATAAAGGTGCTGCATGCCTTGGATGAGTTGTTTCTCCAGTTGCGGCATACCACTTCGGCCATCTCCCGGCCCGAGACCTTGAAAGATGTCTGGAAATCCCTGCCTCCTTTTGTGGACGAAAGGGTGACTGTATATGTGCCGTCCTCGTCAGGGGAGGGAACTGCAAAAGCCTTTACGGAGTTCATGTCATCCACTGCCGTCTTAAGCTCTCCGGCAGCTTTCTTCAGATAACCCAGGACCTTCAGGTTCAAGGTCTCCTCCACATCCTCCAGGATGGCTTCGCCTCCCTTGGTGATCTTTAAGGTCTCATTGATGCCGACTACCTCGCCGGTGCCGGTATCTTCAGTCTCCTTATCCATGAGATTCCCCGAAATGAGCTCGTCATAGACCTGCGAGAAGGTGAAAAAGTCGATATAAAGTGATTCCATGCACTTGTCGAGAAGCATCTGGTAACTGACGCCGGGTGCATTCTTGACCAGGTACAGGATATGTATCTTGGTATCTTCCTTTGAAGTGTGAGACATGATCTTCTCCCTTTGTTTTATTCCATAGATAATTATATACGAAAAAGAAGCAAACACAAAAACTTCTAAACACATATCGACCTGGTGTATAATGAACCCCTGTGAAATGTTACTTCCGAAAGGAGACTATATAAATGCTGGAACTTAAAGGTTTAAGCTTTGAAGTGGAAGAAAACGGTTCTTCTGTTGAGATCATTAAAGATCTGGACCTTACTATTGAAGATAATAAGTTTACAGTCATCACCGGCCCAAACGGCGGCGGTAAATCAACACTGGCCAAGCTTATTGCAGGACTTAAGAAGCCTACGGGAGGAAAGATCCTCTTTGACGGCACAGATATTACCGATATGTCTATCACGGACAGGGCAAAGCTGGGTATAGGTTATGCTTTCCAGCAGCCTGTAAGGTTTAAGGGTATCAGGGTCATCGACCTTATGAAGATGGCCGCAGGACATGACATACAGTTTAAGGAAGCCTGCGCTTATCTGGCAGAGGTGGGCCTTTGCGCCAGGGATTATATCAACAGGGAGGTAAATGCATCTCTTTCAGGAGGAGAGCTTAAGAGGATCGAGATCGCTACGGTCATCGCCAGAAAGACAAAGCTGTCCCTCTTTGATGAGCCGGAGGCAGGTATCGATCTGTGGAGTTTCCAGAACCTTACAAAGATCTTCGAGAACATGAGAAAAGACAAGGATAACGGATCTGTCGTTATCATCTCCCATCAGGAGAGGATCCTCCGTATCGCAGACGAGATAGTCGTCCTGGCTGACGGAAAGATCTCAAGGAAGGGCACTGCTGATGAGATCCTTCCCCAGATCCTGGGAACAGATGCAGCAGTAAGCTCATGCGCAATGCTTGATTGACGGGAGGTGAAGACATGAAAGAATTAGACGATATCCAGAAGAGACTTATAGAAGAGATCGCGGACCTTCATGAGGTTCCCGTGGGAGCTTATAACTTCAGGGCCAACAGCGAGCTGGCCGGAAGAAATACGACTGCCAATATCGACATCATCTCAAAGACAGATAAGAGTGGCATCGACATTAAGATCAAGCCCGGGACCAGGAAAGAGAGCGTTCATATCCCGGTGGTCATCAGTGCCAGCGGAATAAAAGAGACGGTCTACAATGATTTTTATATCGGAGAGGATTCCGATGTGGTCATCGTGGCCGGATGCGGAATAGACAACTGCGGAAACCAGGATTCCCAGCATGACGGTATCCACAGGTTTTTCGTTGGGAAGGGCGCCAAGGTCAAATATGTGGAGAAGCACTACGGTTCGGGAAACGGAGCAGGTAAGAGGCTCCTTAACCCTGTAACTGAAGTCTATATGGAAGAAGACAGCTATATGGAGATGGAGATGGTCCAGATCAAGGGCGTTGACTCCACTGACAGAAAGACTGTGGCAGAGCTTAAGGCCGGTGCCAAGATGGTAGTACATGAAAGGCTCATGACCCATGAGGAGCAGTATGCCATGAGTACCTATGATATAGCCCTCAACGGTGACGGTTCTTCTGCAGACGTAGTCTCCAGATCAGTTGCCAGGGACAAGTCATACCAGAAGCTGGATCTTTGTGTAAAGGGCAATGCAGCCTGCTCCGGCCACACTGAGTGCGATTCCATCATTATGGACAGCGGTACGATCCTGGCTGTTCCTGCTCTTGAGGCAAATTCTGTAGATGCAATGCTTGTGCATGAGGCCGCTATCGGTAAGATCGCAGGGGAACAGCTGGACAAGCTCATGAGCCTGGGACTTACGGAAGCAGAGGCTGAAGAGCAGATAATCAACGGTTTCCTCAGATAAGGAGAACATCAAATAAATTGTAATGGTAATTCCGCCTTCAGGGGTGGTATACTTGCTATTGGATTTTTATAAAGCTAATAAATCATAAGGAGATTTCTGAAAATGATCACACTTGACTATTCAAATGTACTCCCTTTTATAGGCGGTGAAGAAGCCGTTAAGCGTATGGAGCCCCAGGTTAAGGCAGCTCACGATATGCTTCACAAGAAGAACGGTCCCGGAAACGATTTCCTCGGCTGGCTCGATCTTCCCACCAACTACGATAAGGAAGAATTCGCAAGGATCAAGAAGGCTGCAGCTAAGATCAGAAGAGATTCCGAGGTGCTTGTTGTTATCGGTATCGGCGGTTCCTATCTCGGAGCAAGAGCTGTAATCGAGCTTCTTAACCACTCTTTTGCAAATGTAGCTTCCAAGAAAGTAAGAAAGAGTCCTATCATCCTCTTCTGCGGTAATTCCATCAGCGCTACATATCTTGCTGATCTTATGGATGTTATCGAAGGAAAGGATATCTCCCTTAATATCATCTCCAAGTCTGGTACTACTACCGAGCCTGCTATCGCTTTCAGGATCCTGAGAGCTTACATGGAGGAGAAGTACGGTAAGGAAGAGGCAAGAGCACGTATCTATGCTACAACAGATAAGGCACGCGGAGCTCTTAAGGGCCTTGCAGATGAGGAAGGTTACGAGTCTTTCGTAGTACCTGATGATGTCGGAGGAAGATTCTCCGTTCTTACAGCTGTAGGACTTCTTCCCATCGCTGTTGCAGGCATCGACATTAAGGAACTCATGAAGGGTGCCAAGGATGCTTCCAAGGCCTTCAAGAAGATGAGCCTGGAGGAGAATCCCTGCTATCAGTATGCAGCAGTCAGAAACTGCCTCCTCAGATCCGGATATTCAACTGAGGTCATGGTCAACTATGAGCCTTCTTTCCACTATATGACAGAGTGGTGGAAGCAGCTCTACGGAGAGTCCGAGGGTAAGGATTTAAGAGGTATCTTCCCCGCAGGCGTTGACAATACTACAGATCTTCACTCCATGGGCCAGTATATCCAGGATGGCGCAAGGATCATGTTCGAGACAGTCGTAAATATCGACGAGCCCAGAAGATCCTTCTCTATCCCTAATGATCCCCAGAACCTTGACGGACTTAACTTCCTGTCAGGCATGGACATGAATGAAGTCAACAAGAAGGCTATGCAGGGTACAGTTCTTGCACATGTTGACGGTAAGGTTCCCAACATGGCTATCCACATGGAGAAGCAGGATGCTTACAACCTTGGTGAACTCATTTACTTCTTCGAGAAGGCTTGCGGAATCTCCGGTTACATCCTTGCAGTCAATCCCTTCAACCAGCCCGGTGTTGAAGCTTACAAGAAGAACATGTTTGCTCTCCTTGGCAAGCCCGGCTATGAGGATCAGAAGGCTGCTCTCGAGGCAAGACTCTGATATCAGGTGGGACTTCCTCCTGATCCGCAAAAAAGACGCAAAAATTGCTATTTTTTGATGCAAACTTGCCGAATCACATGAATCGTGCAAAAAATCGTCGATTTTTGATGAAAACTTGCCGATTGAAAAATGGGACTTATTCATATTGAATGGGACCTGACAAAAAAGATAGAATATACTTGTGAAAACGCATCGCAGAAGCGGTGCGTTTTTTATTTCTCAGAAAAGGAGGTCTGATCTATGAGATTATCATTTGATTATGCCCGGATCAGGGCCGGGTATCTGAAAAAAGAGATAACGAAGCTGCCTAAAGGCAGGATATGTAAAAGGATGTGCAGGGGCCGGGCTATGGATTGTGTTTACATATCTAATGCCGAGGATAAGTATCTTGAGAAACATTATTATGCATTGGGGAAGGAGCCGGGAAAGACACTCGGCAAGCTGGTCAGCAGACGGAACATCATGGAAAAAGAACTTCTTGAGCTTGAGACGATGATCGAAACCATGACCGGAGAAGATCTGAAGATCCCCGAAGCATTAAAGAATAACTGGGAGGCAGTTAAAAACAGTCCTGAAGCATCATATTCCCTGCCTTTGAACGGACCTGTTTTTAACGGTAATAAGTTCAGGTCAAAGTCTGAAGCTATGATAGCTATGATCCTGGATGAAATGGGCCTTGAATATGTTTATGAACCTGTATTGATCCTGGGAGGCAGAAAGATCAGACCTGATTTTGCTTTTTGGGTCAAAGAGTCGGGAAGGATCATTTATATAGAGCACTTTGGAATGACTGACATCAGTACTTACAGGGATGGAATGATAAAGAAGGTAGCACTATACATGAGTGAGGGCTTTGTTGAGGGAAGGGATATCATCTTCATCTTTGAGAACCAGAGCAGTGGTGTCGATCTCAAAGTCATGAGGCAAAAGATAAATGCTGCTGTGATGTCAGGCTTCTGACGGTCTTGAATTCATCTCGGAGAGCTGGGAGATGATGATGGCGCCGAACATGATGAGGCAGCCCAGGCTCTCTCTGATGCTCATGCCCTCATGAAGGAACAGGACGGCGCTTAAGACTGCGAAGACTGACTCCATACTCATTATGATGGAGGCGACCACTGGAGAGGTGTACTTCTGCCCCAGGATCTGGAAGGTATAAGCTACTCCGCAGCTCATGATACCTGAATAAAGAAGGGGTTTTGAGGCCAGTAAGATGTCACCGGGAACCGGTTCTTCAAAGATGAACATCAGGATCAGGGTGATGGAGCCCGCTATGAAGAACTGGAAGCAGGACAGCTTTATCCCGTCTTCTTCCTGTACGAACCTGTCTACGAGAAGGATGTGGATGGCGAAGAAGAAGGCGCATCCCAGGGCAAAAAGGTCTCCTTTGTTGATATTCCTGAAGTCGTTGCCCTTGACGCTCAAAAGATAAAGCCCGAAGATGGCCACAAATACACAGATCCAGGTGATGAGGGTGGACTTTCTTCCTATGAATATCCCGATAAGGGGGACAAAGAACATATATAGAGCAGTGATGAAGGCGATCTTGCCTGCAGTGGAGTAATAGAAAGCATACTGCTGGAGATTACTGGCGAACACGAAGACAAGTCCCAGGATAAGGGACTTCTTAAGAAGGGAAGGGGTGATCAGGGGGCCTTCCTTCTTAAGTATCTTCCTGATGAGGATGAACACCAGAAGGAACAGGGATCCCATAAGGGTCCTTATGCCGTTGAAGGTAAATGCCTGAACTTTTTCCATGCCCACGCTCTGGGCTACAAATGATGAACCCCAGATGATGGCTGTCAAAAACAGGATAATAATTCCTTTAATGTCATTCTTTCGCATATCGGTTGATTTTAAGCTATGGATAAGCCTATTTCAAGCCGTTACTTCTTAATAAAATTTTAACTTTCCCATATTGAGATATTTGAATAAAAGATATACAATTTTTTTGGAGAGATTTATTGGAGGACGGATATGAACGACGAACTGAAGGATATAGTCTACAATGACCTGTTCAGGTACACGGGAAATGCCCGCCGTACCAGCAACATCTACACAACCTATATTCAGGAGATCATGTCCAGTCCTGAGTTCCATTATATAAGCACCCTCAGAAGAACAAGGTATTATTATGACCAGATCCTCAAGTATGACGGGATCAGGAGCTCTCTTTATACCATCAAGTTCAAGTTCTTCAACTGGAGACTGGACAGGCTTTCCAGGAAGTATCACTTCCAGATCCCTTATGACACCAATATCGGCAAGGGTTTCTATCTTGCCCATTTCGGAAGGGTCATCATCCATCCCAAGTCTGTTATCGGCTATAACGTCAATGTTTCCACAGGCGTTGTCATCGGTACCCAGTTCAGGGGTAAGAGAAAGGGAGCTCCCCATATCGGCAATTTCGTATGGATCGGAGCAAATGCCGTAATAGTCGGCAATATCAATATCGGAAATAATGTACTTATCGCACCGGGCGCATATGTCAACTTTGACGTACCCGACGGTTCCATAGTCATCGGTAATCCCGGCCTTATCAGAAGGGCGCCGGGCGCTACACTGAGTTATATCAACAATACGATCCAGTTCGACGAGTACAATGTCCGTTCGGACGGGACCAAGAGATGAAGCTGACAGCAGACTTTTTCCAAGGAAACAGAAAAGCTTTGACGGACCGCTTGCCTGAAGGAACAGCGGTTTTTCTTTTCGCGGGATCATCAAGGCCCATGAGCCGGGATGACGATTACAGATTCCTGGTGGACCGGGACTTTTATTACCTGACCGGTCTTGAGATACAGGATGCAAAGCTCATCCTCACAAAAGACAGGGAATACCTGTTTATTCCATTTCCCGACGAGATGAAAGAGAGATGGCACGGCAAGAGGATGCGCGCCAAAGAAGCTTCGGGGATATCCGGCATCAGGCAAGAGGATATCCATGACACAGGTGATTTCGATACAAAGGAATATGAGATCCTGGAGGAACAGAAGTTAAGTCCTGCCTTCGACGGCCTTTCCATAGCCGAGGAGAGCAACAGGTTTGCCAAGGATAAGGCGGGAGCCCTTGATATCGGTGAGATCCTCACAAAGATGAGGATGGTAAAAAAGCCGGAGGAAGTGAAAGCCATAAGGGAAGCGGCGATGATCACGGAAGCGGCCCTTAAGGACATGAAAAAGCTCATCAAAGAAGGGGCAACTGAGATGGATCTTTACACGGCCCTGGATTACAACATGGCAAGAAGGGGCAGCCTTATACCTGCCTTCACCACCATCACGGCCATCGGCAATAATGCCTTTTATCTTCACCACGGAGATCCGGAAGGGGAAGAGGGCCCCAGGGTCGCAAAGGGATGCCAGATCCAGATCGACGTGGGAGCCAGATGCGCCGGCTACTGCGCGGATATCTCAAGAGTATATTTCTACGGTGACAGGGAGGGGGAAGACGACAAGCGCTTCCTTCTCCATGAGCTGATAACAAAGCTCAGAAGAAAGTGCTGGGAGACCATCAGGCCCGGCATCACCTTTGATGAACTCAATAAGATCATCAGGCAGGAATGCGGTAACTGGCTTCTCGAAAAAGGGCTTCTCAGTGAAGGCTACACCGATGACGATGTAAAGAAGTACTACTGGCATAATACCGGACACCATCTGGGACTTGATGTCCACGACGTTTCGGTCCGGGACATGGCCTTTGAGGCCGGAAACTGCCTGGCCATAGAGCCCGGAGTATATATCCCCGAATGGAATACCGGTTTCAGGATCGAGGATGACGTGCTGGTCACAAAAGACGGCTGTGAGCTCATAAGCAGCGGTGACGATTCTCTTGATGGTATAATCATCTTATGATCCTTGCTATCGATACCACAACCGTATTACTGATCCTGCTGGTGCTTTTGGTACTGGCCGTAACAGCCCTGGTCTATCTGGGGTATATGAGGCTGTGCAGAAAACTCTTTAATGAAGTATTCAGGCGTCCCAAGCCTATGCCCAAGGTGGACAGATCCCCTAAGGAGATAGACCAGCGGACCATCTACGGAAGAGGAAAGAACTGGTTTTATACCAACAGGATGGAGTTCATAAACGTAAGGATCGATTCCTTCGACAAGACGAAGCTTTCGGGATATTTCAGGCCTTCAGCCGACAGATCCAGCAAGTTTGCCGTGATCCTTCTTCACGGATATAACGAGCACCCGGCAGAGATGAGCGCCTACGCCAGACTCATGATGCGCCAGGTCCAGTGCCACGTCCTCATCACCCATATGAGGGCCCACTGCATGAGCGGCGGAAAATACTGTACATACGGCCTTTACGAGAGCGTGGATCTCATGAAGTGGATAGAGTTCATCAGGTTCCAGGTGGGCCACGACTGTAAGATCTTCATCTTCGGCCGGAGCATGGGTGCCGATGCGGCCCTTCTTGCAGCCCAGCAGCGGGAATTTCCCGACAATGTGGCCGGCATCATAGCTGACTGTCCCTTCGAGAGCCTTGAGAAGGTGCTCCTGAATGAAGGAAAGAAGAGATATAACTTCAATATGGCAATGCCCGTAAGGACCATAAACCAGATCCTCAAGAAGAAGTTCGGATTTGACATCAACAGATGCGATGCCGCAGTCCACGCCGGAAGGATCCGGGTCCCTGTCCTTGTTTTCGCGGCAGGGGACGACAATGTGTGCCTCCCTGACGGTGCCAGAAGGATCTATGACAACATAAGGACTCCCAAGAGACTGGTGGTCATCGATCACGCAAAACATATCATGTGCTATGACAAGGCTCCCGCCGTCTACGAGAGGGAAGTCAGAAAGTTTGTGGAACAGTGCGTAGTAAGACTTGTCAGCTTAGGTAAGATGTAGTATATTCATCGACGTAGATTCCGGGGGAGCAGGTAAGCCCTGCTGAGAGGATGACAGATCATCGACCCCATGAACCTGTACGGATAATGCCGGCGAAGGGAGGAAATCATTTATGTCGGATCCAGTAAAAAATTCAAAGAAATCAAGTAACAAAGAGAAGATCGTGTGTATCGTCACGGGCGGACTTTGCATCGCTTTAAGCTTCGTGCTGTCCCAGATCAAGATCTTCGAGATGCCCATGGGCGGCTCTGTCACCCCGGCCTCCACATTGCCCATAGCAGTCTATGCCATGGCTTTCGGCCCGGTCTGGGGTTTTCTAGCAGCAGTCATCTTTGCGCTCCTGCAGCTCATCGGCGGCTGGCTCGTAACGCCTTTCCAGGTGCTCCTGGACTACATCCTGGGCTTTACGGCTTACGGTATCATCGGTTTTGCCGCCGCTCCTTACGATATCAGGAGCAAGATCAGTAATCCCCTGTACCGTTTCGTTAAGGCGGGTTTTTTCAAGGCTGTGGTCTTCACTGTCATCGCTTTTGCCGTAAGATGCTTCTGCAGCGTGCTCTCAGGCGTCATCTTCTACGCTGACTACGCTCCGGAAGGCATGAGTCCCTGGGTATATTCCATATCCTATAACGGCTCTTTCCTTCTTGTGGAACTCATGATAACACTGGTTGTTATGGGAGCTGTCTACGGCACACTGAAGAAGACTTCGCGAAAATAACAAAAACGTCCTCTTTTTCCTGCCCGAAAAGCGTCATTTTTTATATAGTACAATTACCGTCCTTTGTGTTAAGATAATACTTAAATTTCTAGAAGAATATGGGGGTAATTAAACATGGCGAAGATTTTCGAGCAGGAATCAAGGACATTTTCCGAGTACCTTCTTGTACCCAACCTCACAACAGAGAAGAACACACCTGACCAGGTGGACCTTTCAGCTCCGATCTGTAAGTACAGAAAGGGTCAGGAAGAGTCAAAGCTCAAGATAAACATACCTATGGTCTCCGCAGTCATGCAGGCAGTTTCCGATGACGGAATGGCAATCGCCCTTGCAAGATGCGGAGGTCTTTCTTTTGTATTCCAGTCCCAGTCCATCGAATCCCAGTGCAACATGATCAGAAAGGTCAAGAAGTACAAGGCGGGTATCGTTGAGTCTGATTCAAACGTCTCTCCCGAGGCTACACTGGCTGACATCATCGCACTCCGCGAGGAGAAAGGCCACGGCACGGCAGCAGTTACAGAGGACGGAACAGCAGAAGGAAAGCTCCTGGGTCTCGTAACCACCAGGGATTACCGTGTAAGCCGTATGTCCCTTGATACCAAGGTAAAAGAGTTTATGACCCCCATCGAAAAACTCGTTACCGCTCCCGAGGGAACTACCCTCAAGGTTGCAAACGACATAATCTGGGACAACAAGATCAATCAGCTCCCCATCATCGATAAGGACGGCAAGCTGGTAGGACTTGTATTCCGTAAAGACTACGAATTCCACAAGGCTAACCCCCACGAGCTCTTAGACGCAGAGAAGAAGCTCATCGTAGGCGCCGGTATCAACACCAGGGACTACGAAGAGAGAGTTCCCGCTCTCGTAGAAGCAGGCGCAGATGCTCTCTGCCTTGACTCTTCCGACGGATTCTCCGTATGGCAGGAGAGGGCCCTTAAGTGGATCAAGAGCAATTATCCCGATGTCATCGTCGGTGCAGGTAACGTAGTTGACGCCGAGGGCTTCAAGTTCCTCGCT
>JAGAFH010000079.1 GCA_017612755.1 Clostridiales bacterium | reverse complement strand
TATCGATGCTCTCCCGGATATAGTTGATAACGAAAGCTGCGATGATGATGATGAGTATCAGGGAGATAACGCCCATGAATACGATAAAGAACATGAGCTCCATAAACTTAACGGTAAGTTCGCACCTGATAAGAAGAGTCTGCTCTCCTTCTCTTACGGGGATCTCCAGCCAGTAAGGTATCCTTATATCTTCTCCGCTTTGGATATCCACTTTTTTACCATCGTTGATATAATTAAAATCCACAAGGACCGGGCACTCTTCCTCACTTGTGTCGATCAGAAGATTTTCTGTGTCCGGATACATGGTGTAATGATTTGAGCTTATGGCATAGCTGAAGAATGTGGATGTAAAAGCAATGTGCTCCTTGTCATTGCGAAGGCAGGTATCAGATCCTGAAAGGGAGATTATATTACCGTTCCTGTCCAGGATCATATAGTCGTTTTCATAATCCTCAAGTATGGAAGCAGCATCGGAGTCATCGCGGACTACATTATAATCCTTGACAAGATAGGTTATCTTCTCTTCCTCTGCCCGGCACTTTGTTTCAAACACGTATGTAATAAAGACAAAAGCCGAACTCATGGAAAGGAAGATCATTATAAGGATCAGGAAACACACAAAAAGACCGGACAGGACGCGGTGCGTCTTTCGAAGCTTCAGCATCTTTTTTCTGTGAGATCTGGCCATATATGAGCTCCCCCTGTTCTTTACACGTAAATGATATCACACAGGAGAGAAAAAAGCAGATTAACCCAGCTTCGTAACAGTTCCCTTTGATCCGTCTACTTCGATCACGTCTCCGGTCTTAAGGACAGTGGTTGCATTTCCGCACCCTACTACAGCCGGAATCCCGAATTCCCTTGCCACGATGGCTGCGTGGGACAGGGGGGCTCCTATATCGGTGATGATGGCGGAGACCTTGGGGAAGGCCAGTGTCCAGCCGATATTTGTAGCAACAGTGACAAGGATGTCGCCTTTTTCCAGTTGATCTATATCATCAGGAGAAGTGATCACCCTGACCTTTCCGGTTACGATCCCGGCCGCTCCGGGAAATCCGTTTACATCGAAAGACAGATCAGTATCCTTTGTCTCCATATCGGCAATATAACAGTCGCTCCGGCGGGCCGGATCTCCGGTCCATTCGTCAGGATCGAACCTTCCCAGGATGAGATTGGGGAAAGAAGGATATTCAAGATATTTGTCATAAGTCTTCTTCCGTTCAGGGATAAAGCCCGTGGAGGAAGTGTTTCCATTAAGAAGGTCGAAGAGTTCATTAAAGGTAAGGAAGAATATGTCGTCTCCCAGACAGTTTATCTTTCCTGCCTGAAGGATAAACTCCCTGAAGGCGGAAAAGAGCCATACGCCCTTGCTCCTTATATCCTCCCGGAAACTGTTGGCGTGGGCGAACCTTGATATCTCCTTGTCTATCCATCTGCTCTTTGAAGGATAGAGGGACTTAAATTCAGCCAGGGCTTCATCGAAAAGACCCTGCTGTTTTTCCAGCATTTTGTGAAGGTCAGTGCCGCTATTTTTGTGCTCTTCGATAACACTGTCGGGGAAGGCGGGATCCTCATAGGGACGGGGAGCCATAAGCTCCATCTCGTTGACCGATCTTTGTCCACAGGATCTTATATATTCTTCTTTGGTGATCCTGCCTTCGATAACATCCTCCAGAAGAAGGAGGGGCTTCATGCAGTCGATGACTCCCAATGATCCTCCCAGGAGCCTGTTGGCCATATCGCTTCCGGCGATCTTCGTGATCTTATTGCGGGAACTGAACAGGGGCACCATGGATGTACCGCATGTTCCCAGTATGGAGGCAAAGCAGTTCTTTATATCGGGGATCAGCCTGTTCTCCCACAGGGCAAGAAGATGTCCGTTATCTTCTATCTTATGGATCTCTTCGATAGTCCTTCTGCAAAGATCCGGCATATCCCTCACCATTTCCAGTTTTTCTTTTTTGGTAAGCTTAGTCTTTTCCTTGGGGAAGAAGAGAGTCTTCATCTGCTTCATAAAACCCTTTTTATCAAAGGGGGAAATGGGGACGGAAGTCCCTTCCGGGATATTGCCTACCAGATCCTTTATGGCATCAAAGGCTTTTTCTTCGGACTTTCCGAAAGCCACAAAGGCGGAACACATAACGGAGATGTTCATATAGGGCTGGCCGCAGATATTGTCGAGCCAGTCGGGAAGAGCAAGAAAGCCGTTGATCATCTCCAGTACGCTGAAGGTCATGGGGGAGACGGGCTTCATAAAGATCTCGCCTACATTTGTCCTGGTCAGGAGCTTATATCCGGATCTTGTTCCGTTTATGTCATAGCTGTCCATATCGAGCCTTTGAAGGGTGGTTATGGGGCGGGCCTGAAGGATATAGAGCTTTCCGTCCGAGACGGCCCACTCGATATCCATGGGCATGCCATAGAGATGACGGATGGAAAGGGAAGCTTTCCAAAGCTTCCTGCCGAAACTTTTAAGTTCAGGGTTTCCCTCATAAGTCCCTTTTATGGCATTTATGGTAAATATCTCCGCGTTAGATGATCCGGAAACAAGCTGTTCGCCTTCGCCTTTAACGTAATTTCCGATGATCTTTTCATCTTTTCCGGTGATGGCGTCGGAGGTGAATATAACGCCTGCAAACTGAGGTCTTACAAATCTCTGGATTACGATGCCGATACCCATATCCTCCCGGGAGAAGCTTTCTTCATATCCTTTTACCCGGGCGCTTCCGATGGAGTCTGCCACATGCTTTACTGCATCTATAACATCATCGGCAGCCACATCGGTAATGGTTTCGTACTGTCCTGCAAAAGAGGCTTTGTCCCCGTCTTCGTTAACGGCAGAGGAACGGACCGCATAAGTATATCTTCCGTTGAGGGACATAGAGACCGCCACTATCTCTTCGGCAGCGTCAGAACGGAGCTTTCCGTTTTCGAAGGCATCGGCAAGTATCACATACCCTTCCGGGATGTGGAGTTTAGTATTGTTCATCATATGAGACAGGGACTTTGCCTTACCGCCGGCAAAGGAGAGCCTGTCTGAAGGAATATCCTTTAAAGGGAAAACATACCTCATATCAGTACCTTAATCCATAAGAAGATCGACTCTCATATCCACAAATCTTCTGAGCTCTGCGGGATCGTCCAGATCTATTCCAAAGTCATTTTTAATGTCATCTTTTCTGTAGATGATTATCTGCATCATGGTGGATAGTTCGTAGGCTATCAGCTTACATTCTTCTTCGGTCTTTCTTCCGTCAAAATGTTTCATGACATAGGGAAAGCTGAAGGACTCCTTACCCAGATCCCTCTTAAAGAGGACGTATCCCGTTATGGCTTTTGTAAACTTGTAGTTCTCCACAAGACAGGAGGCCACCAGAAAATGGATCTCTTTCAGAAGTTCCTTGGGAGATATATCCGAACTTATCAGTTCCTGTATCTTTTTCTCGTTTAAAAATCCGAGGTATTCCTTCATGAAGACGCTGTAGATCAGGTTCTCTCTTGATCCGAAGCAGTAGTTTATCATGGAGGGCTTTGTCCCTGCCTTATCGGCGATCTCCCTGGATGTTACCTGAAGGGGGTCTTCCATCTTCTCCATAAGCTGTAATGTCGCTTCAAGGAGCTTGTCTTTCGTAAGCTGGAGCTTTTCGTCTTTGTTCATGATCCACCTCGTAATTGAACGCGTTCAATTTTGATGATAACACGTAGAACGATAATCTTCAAGAGGCAGGGCTAAATCGTGGTATCATATAGGAATGAAAACGGAAATAAAAGCAGTAGTATTTGATCTGGACGGCACTCTGACCGATACGGAGAAGGTCTATCTGAAGGCCTGGCCCAAAGCTCTCCGCCACTTCGGATGGGATTGCCCTGACGACATCGCCCTGCAGCTCAGATCCCTGGGAAGACCTTACGCTCCCCAAAAGTTCAGGGAGTGGTACGGTGACGGTTTTGATTATCCTACAGTCAGGGAATACAGGAAAAAGCTGGTGGCAGAAGCTCTTAAGGACGGTATACCCCTTAAGCCCGGAGCAGTGGAGATCCTTAAATGGCTCAGGGAAAAAGGGATCATCACAGCCATAGCCACCTCCAATGATATGGAGAGAACGGTCAGCTATCTTGAGAGGATCGGTCTTTCTGACTGTTTCGACAAGATCGCCTGTGCGGATATGGTAAAGTTCGGAAAGCCCGCTCCCGACATTTATGCCGAAGCCTGCAGGAAGATAGGAACAAGACCGGAAGAGACAGTAGCGGTGGAAGATTCACCTAACGGCATAATGAGCGCTTACAGGGCGGGTCTTAAGGCTGTCATGATCCCGGATCTGACAGAACCGGATGAGGAGCTTTCAAAGATGCTCTATGCAAGACTGGACTGCCTTTCTGACATCAAGAGCCTGTTTCATGAAGACAATTAACAGGATATTCATCCTCTTGAACCTGTCAAAGATTTATAATTAAAACATAAAAGATGACAGGAGGGACCGGTATGAAGGCTTTAGTAGCATATTTCAGCGCAAGTGACAGAAAGGTGACCAAGGGGGTTGCTACCCTTCTGGCTGAGGCCATCGGAGCAGATATCTTTGAGATCGAACCCAAGGTTCCTTATACTTTTGCAGATCTTAACTGGAGAGACAGTTCCAGCAGAAGTTCCATTGAGATGAACGACAAAAGCTGCCGTCCTGAAATGGCGGCAGCTGCTCCGGATGTTACAGATTATGGGGTGATCTTTGTAGGGTTTCCGGTATGGTGGTATAGGGAGCCTTCCATTATCGACACGTTCATCGAGTCTTGTGATATGGAAGGAAAGATAATAGTACCTTTTGCAACATCCGGCATGAGCGGCATCGGTGATTCCTGGAAGACTATCCAGGACGTTGCACCGGGTGCCAGGGTCGTTCCGGGGAAGAGATTTGACAGGAGGGTGTCTTCTTCCGAACTTAAGGACTGGGCTGAAGAGTGGGTCTGATCAGACCAGGGCGCTCAATGCTTCTGACGTGTTCCATGTATAGCATGTGCCGAAGCAAAGACCGATATTTAAAGTGAACATAAGTCCGATGGCAAGTCCGAATAAGCTTCCGGAGGATACTGCCAGCATGATACCCAGAGGGATGCCTGCAGCAACTCCGCCAAGGATGCCCACAAGGTTTACATCTTTGATGAGTTCAGGGATCTCCCTGCCGAGGAAGACGGGTCTGCTGTCTTCCTCTGTTGTTTCCTTGGCCATTAAGTAGCAGATATTCTCACACATTGTTTCGAAGTCTTCATCTCTCAGGTCTTCCTTAATGTGGAATTCGGAGCAGTTATTATCTTCTACCATGAAGAGGGCTTCGATGAGCTTTGTCTTTGTGTTTCTGTATGCATATACCAGGCCGCCCCTGCTGATGATCTCATCGCATCTTTCTGTAATAGCTTTCTTATCTCCTGTGACATCCATTCTTTCTGAGAAATCTGCCTCAAGGACGGCTGCTTTCTGAAGATTTGTCATCTTATATCCGTTTACGTTTTTGTACATCGCCTTATTCATCATGTTTTTCATTGTCCCGATCTCCTTTGCTCGATCTTATGGTCCCATCTTATCAGGACAGTATTAATATGGTTCTAACCGATGTTTAAGATAATCGTCTGAATTTATTAAGATTGGGTTAAGATGGCTCCAAATGGTATAATTTCAGGGTCAGGAGAGTGGTTTTTGATGGAAAAAGACAATAAAGACCTTATATGGGAAGAGATAAAGACAGAACATCTGATACAGAACCAGTGGATCGATTTCAGACAGTCCGCCTACAGATTTCCGGACGGATCCGTATTCGAACCATACTATTCCTACAGCAGAAGGGATTATGTAGTCATAGTCGCATCTGATACCGAAGGAAGATATATCCTGGTCAGACAGTTCAGACAGGGTATAAAGGAAGTAACAAATGAATTTCCTGCCGGAGGTATCGAGCGTGCCGACGGGAAGGAATACGGAAAAATTGATGCTGCCGAGGATGCTTTGGAGGCGGCAAAAAGAGAACTTCTGGAGGAAACAGGCTACAGATCGGATGAATGGCAGCATCTTATAACGGTTCCTTCCAATGCCACCATAGCAGACAATTATGCCCATATCTACAGGGCTTGTAACAGTGTTAAAGTGTCAGATCAGGATCTGGATACCACTGAATTTCTCAATGTAGGGCTCTATTCCGCCGACGAGATCGAGAAGATGATCAAAGATGGAGAGTTCCAGCAGGCAGTACATATCATGGCCTGGCTTTTATCTCTCAGAAGAAGATAAGGAGATGGAAAAATGAAAAAGACAAAACTGATAGCTCTTGTTGTTGCCGGATCTTTGATCCTGGGACTTGCGGGCTGCTCTGCTTATCGTGGCAGGGACAGGGATAAGGATAAGGACAGGAAGAAGACAGAAGAGGAAGAAGACGAAGAAGAAGGCGTGTACGAGAAGGACTTCGGAACCTACGTCATAGAAAATGAAGACTGGGTGGAAGTGGAAGAACACAGTGATCCTCCTTACTATTTCTCCTATTGCGTAGAAGGCAACGAAGATGAGGCGATGCCCAATAATATCGCGGTCTTCTATGATGAAAATGATTATTCAGAAGATGAGCATGAGGATTTCCGTGACGGGATCCTGGCATCCCTGGGGGCCCAGGCCCAGGGACTTGAGGATGTGACTATCACTTCCGCGGGAACTACATCGGCCAATGATATCATCGTCTACAGATTTGAGCTTCAGTCATCGGAGAACCTTACTGTCCAGTGGTATCTGGTAGGAGATGAGGAATATGTAATGGTCTCCGCCTGCATCTGGGATGAGGATGAGGCCTCTGAAGACGGCATCATGGAAGTGGCCCAGGGTATCGTTGATTCCTTTGAGTGGTAAGGATATCAGGCACAGACCTTCTTTATCTCTTTTCGTGAAAGGACTGTAAGGATAATTGCAGTCAAAGGCATCAGGATAATGTAGATAAGGGCATAGACTGCCAGTGTGGCCGGTGTATCCTTAGGCCAGAAGGTTGGGATAAATGCCCCGTAGATATTACTAAGGGAGTGAAGCACTATAGCAGGCCAGAGCTTTCTTGAAGTCAGGGTAACATATGCCAGCATGATACCCAGAACAAAGGTATAGAGCATCTGGGCAGGCCCCTGGGAATAAAGATGAGGCAGTGCAAAGAAAGCTGCGGATATGAGTATGGCGGGAACTGTTCCCAGCACCGTAAGGCGGTCAAGGATAAGCTTTCTGAACAGCAGCTCCTCCATTACCGGGGCAAATACCAGAAGAAGGATCACATAGAAGACCAGGTGTTCCAGGATCTGATCTGCAGTTATACCGGGCATATCCCTTCCTGACAGTTTATAGATCATATTTATGGGGATCATGACCGGGATGGTAAGTCCGCACTGGATAAGTAAAAGCTTCAGAAGCCTTCCGGGAACGGGCTTTATTTCAGGGCAGGAGGGCTCTGCTATCTCCATATTTCTGACAATAAGATAGAAGGCTCCCAGTGAAATGGTATAGGGGATGATCATGGATGTTATGATCATGACTACTACTTCCGGAATTCTTTCCGATAAGACCGGGGTCAGAAAATGATCTGTCAATTTGTAGACAAGGAACCAGACTGTAAGTGCGAGAAAGAGTCTTGATACGGTTAATGATTTATTCTTCGTCTCCATTGTAACGATGCTCCTTTTTATAGATCTCTAATGCATCGTTCATCTTGTCCGTCTTAGTCTTCTGTGTGAAATATGATATCAGCTGCACTACGGTGAATGTAGCGAGAAAAAGCAGCACATACACAAAGAGATTGGAAACAGTAAGCTCATTATTAAAAAGGAAAAGTCCCGACAGAGTGGCTCCCATATAGAAAGGGAGGAATATGAGGTTTATCACCACATAAGGGATCTTAAGGGCGGACTTTGTTCCGGATATATATACCTTCAGGGAAGTAAGGATAAAGATCACCGTAAAGATGATAAAGACCCTTATCATCATTGAAGGGAATATGAGCTCTCCTGCCAGGGCAAAGACCAGGGCAATCAGAACGACTGTCAAACTGAAAAGAGACGTGCTGATAAGAAATGCTTTCCTGACCGATTCAGATAATCTTTTTGTATCCATGATCATGCATCTCCTTTCATTCCGATTGCCGTCTTGAAGCCGCTTACATATCCTCTTGATACGATGACCGTTTCACCGTTTGTCAGAAGAAGACGGAGCCTTCTTCCTTCTTCGGGTGATATCTTTCTGACGGCGTTAATGTTGACGATCGAGGCCTTGGAAATACGGACGAAGCTTCTTGAAGCATATTCCTCCTCCAAGTCGTAAAGAGTCTTTCTGACCTTGTAGACATCATCTGCAGAGTAGGCAAAAACATAGCGGTCCACTGCATCGAAGTATAAGATCTTAGATACGATGAGAAGAACGTTATCACCGCCTTCAGTCACAGCCGGAAGACGGTCTGAAACTGAGTTTACGGCACTTACCAGGTTTTCCACCTCAGTGTCTTTCTCTTTATAACGGATCTCGACTTCAGTCTCTTTAAGATCACGGATCTCTTTAAGAAACAATCTCACAACACTGCCTCCTTGCGTCAACTATCCAACATTATATCATCCGGTTCAAACGGATACGCATAAGAGGTACATCCGGACGTATAACTTGACATATATCCATTACATGATATATTAGGCGTGCAAGATAAGCCGACAGTTCGTTAGTGCCATCCTGTCGTAAAACAAAACCAGGACTGTAATTTAACTTGTTATGTTGAAGTACGGCTTCCTGTTTTGTGAAGCCGTTTTTTATTTGCAGAAAGAGAGAAATATGAAAGAAGAAAAGACAGTATCCAAGCTTTATATGTATCTGGGCATCGTGTTCGTAACATGCCTTTTATTATCCAATATCATCGCAGGAAAGATGTGGGCCGTTACAGAGACCATCACCCTTCCCGCAGCAGTTATCCTTTTCCCGGTAACATATATTCTGGGAGATGTCTTTACTGAAGTCTACGGATTTAAGAAGGCCAGATCCGTTATCTGGGCCGGCTTCGGATGCAGTTTCTTTGCCGTACTTATATACCTTATTACTATCGCACTTCCCCATCCCGGATTCTGGGAGAACCAGGGAGCTTATGAGATCGTCATGGGAACTACTCCCAGAGTTGCAATTGCTTCTTTTGCAGGATATCTTTTCGGAGAGTTCTCCAACTCCATGATCCTCTCCAAGCTCAAGGTTGCCACCAAGGGGAAGAACCTCTGGGTGAGGACCATCTTATCCACTCTGGTGGGAGAAGGTTTTGACTCAGTCATCTTTATCACCATCTCTTTCTGGGGTACTATGGAAAACAGGACCATTCTTACCATGATACTTTTCCAGTATCTTTTCAAGGTGGCATATGAGGTGATCTTTACACCTCTCACTTATTTTGTTGTAGGTAAGGTAAAGAAGGCAGAAGGCATAGATACATTTGATGACGGCATCAAGTACCATGTTGTCGGGAGGTAATGATATGAGAGAGAATGAAGGTCTGACAAAGCTGGGAAACAAGGATACTGAATATAACTTCGATTATGCTCCGGAAGTCCTGGAGACATTTGAGAACAAGCATAAGGAAAACGATTATTTCGTTAAGTTCAACTGTCCCGAATTCACATCCCTGTGTCCTATTACCGGACAGCCTGATTTTGCTTCCATAACTATTTCATATGTTCCTTCCGAAAAGATGGTGGAGAGCAAATCCTTGAAGCTCTATCTCTTCTCTTTCAGGAACAGGGGGGACTTCCATGAGGACTGCGTAAATATCATCATGAAAGATCTCATAAAGCTCATGGACCCCAAGTATATAGAAGTTTGGGGAAAGTTCCTTCCCAGGGGAGGCATCTCCATCGATCCCTACTGTAATTACGGAAAGCCCGGAACAAAGTGGGAGGCAGTCGCAAGCGACCGCCTCACACACCATGATATGTATCCGGAGAGAGTGGATAACAGATAACTTATTCCACGTTCTTGAGGGCATCCGTAAGAGGGATCTTCTTTATCCTCATGATGTCGAAGAACGACACTATGAAATAGGAGATAAGAAGTATTCCTATCATCTTAAGGATGCTGATAAAGCTTACGTATACCTCGAACCATCCTGACATCGTATACATGATCACTGAGAAGATGGCGGTCAGACCGAGAACGGACAGTAACGAAGTTGCGATGGCACAGATCACCACTATAGCGGTGGTCAGATTGACGTAGAGACTGTTGATCTCCCGGTTCTCATAACCTAAGACCTTTACCATCGATATGGATGCAGCATTCTTCTCGATGATGATCTTAGTTAGCAGATAGATCACCAGGATACCGATGATAAGGCATGCGAAGGATACATAGTCCATGTAATCGCCCATTGAGTGATCGATCTGGATCGACAGGGCCATGATATCTTCTCTGGTTACTATGGTGTAGATGAGATCTTCGTCGATGTCATCTATCTTCCCGGACGACAGGAAGCCGGTGAAACTATCATCATCAAGATCAAAGCACTCGTTGAAGTCATCATTTCTCATGAATACGGAAAGACCGCCCATGTATTTATATATGCCCCTGACTACAAACGAATATGTCTTATCTGAATACTTCTCTTTTAAAGTAATGGTGTCGCCTTCGTGCAGCATGAACTTGAGTGCATATGCACTCGATACGAGCACGCCGTCTTCAGGGAGATCTGCCTTCACGTATTTGCTGTCATCTTCGATGCCGTAGATCGTGATGCCTTCGCCCACGTGAACGCCGTCAATGGTCTCCAGAGTATTCATGGAGAACTTCTCCGCATCCCCGTTATCTGTGGTTATGACATTTCCGTCTTCATCCTCGTAGTCCATGAGGATGTACTGGTACTCAGAGATGAGTTCCTCGGTCATGACATGCTTATAGTGATCCAGTGTCTCAGGAAGACCAATGGAGAAGGACAGCAGGAGCATGACGAATGCTATTCCGAAAAAGAGCACAAAATAACTTCCGAGATTCTGCAGGAGGATCCTCAGGCGGAAACGGCTGAAGAACTTGATCCTCGGCAGCCTGACAGCCTTTTTCCTCTTTGATGAAGACAGATCCCTTCTGAGAAACTTGAGGGGGGACAGTCTCATCTTCTTCACGATGATGAAGAGGTTGATGATGAACATCAGTACCAGCGGTATGAGGGTCGTTTTGATGAAAGCCTCAGCGTTCCAGACAGTCTCGTATGTTGGCAGACTGTAGGAATTGTAGTACATGCTTACGACTGCGTCTTTGAATATCGTATAGCCCAGCACATTACCTGTGACAGCCGACAGGAGCGTAATTATTACCGGCATCATCATGTAGTACACCGTAAGCTCGCCCCTGGTATAGCCTGTGGCCCTGAGAGTGCCTATGACAGCGGCTTCTTTTACGATGGTGTTGGATGTGGTTATGGCAAAAACAAAGGCCAGCACTGCAATGAATACATACACGAGCACTCCCATTATCGCCACGTCTGATCCGAAGTCTTCGGGTGCGAAGTGTATGGCCTGATTGGCATAACCCGGAAGGAAGTCGATCAGTTCATTTGTATTGTCCTCATAAGGCTCCAGTGATTCCAGATTATCAATAGCTTCGCTGATGTCTTCGAAAGATGTATTCTCATCCATATTCTCCAGGGTGGAAGTCCATTCGTCCACATTATCTGCCAGTTCTTCTGCCACATCTTTGTCATCGGTGTAGCCGCCGGTAGCTGCGATGACGGCTATCTTTTCCATCAGATCATCGCCCCATTCCTTTTCCTCGTAGACGGAAGCGGGGGCCGTATCGTATCTGAAGGCATACTGATATTTGACGTTGCCGGGCAGTTCTTCCCAGGCATCATCTGTTACCAGGGCCACATCAAAATCAATGGCATTAAACATGATGTCCGAATTCTTCTTGAAGAGAGTGCTGTAATCGGGGAGGGCGATAAATCCTACCACCTGAAGTCCGGTTCCGTTTACGGTTATCGTATCGCCTATGGAGATGCCGTTGTTGTCCGCATGCATGCGGTCGATGGCGATCTCTCCCGTACCTTCCGGCAGGCGGCCTTCGATAACGCATGCTATATTTAAGTCCTCTCTGATCTTAAATACCCTTACGGCGGCACTGTCATTGCCGTCAGACACCTCGGATACTTCCTTGTAGAACTGCTCATAGAGGTTGATGTTCCCGGGCATAGCCGCAAGGAGTTCTTCTGTAGGTTCTTCCTTGAACTCCAGGTGTCCGTCTTCCAGGTTGTATTTGTCGTAGGAATCATCAAACGCCTTGAGCATGCTGCCGTTGGCAACATACATTCCCGATGCTGTGCCTATCATGAAGCTCATGAGAAGGAACAGCACCACATATCTCTTCCACTCCTTCGCCAGGTCGCGGAGGATCCTTTTATTTATTGGATTTCTCATATTACCACCCCTTACCAGTCAAGCTCTGTCGCACTGATCTTGTTTTCGTTGATGATGTTCTTCCTGACCTTTCCGTCACGGAGCTTTATGACATGATCCGCCATATCCTGGATGGCATTGTTGTGGGTGACCATGATGATGGTATTACCGTATTTTTGGTTTACGTCTTCGATGAGCTTAAGTATCTCTTTTGATGTGTTGTAGTCCAGGGCGCCTGTGGGTTCGTCGCAGAGAAGGATATCGGGGTTCTTTACGATGGCCCTTCCGATGGATGTCCTCTGCTGCTGTCCTCCTGAAAGCTGGTTAGGAAGCTTATATCTGTGTTCCCAAAGTCCCAATGTGTTTAAGAGCTCATCGATGTCCAGCGGGTCGTCTGAAAGATACGCTCCGACTTCGATATTCTCTTTAACGTTCAGGTTGGGGATCAGGTTATAGAGCTGGAATACATAGCCCAGATGCTTTCTTCTGTACCTTGTGAGCATCTTCTCGTCCATGTCCCGGAGCTTGTCTCCGGCTATGGAAATGTAACCGTCATCTGCACTGTCGATACCGCCGATGATGTTAAGAAGAGTGGACTTTCCGGATCCGGAGGGGCCTAAGAGTACACAGAACTCGCCCTTTCTAACCTGAAAGTCCATGCCTCTCAAGACTTCCTGGCGGCTGTCCCCCTCGCCGAAGCCTTTCCAGACATTACATACATTTAAAAATTCCTGTAATTCTTTCTCTGACATAACAAATACCTCGTGTCTTTCTCACATATGAATACATGAACAATCATTCATATGTATTGTAGTTAGCATAAACTAACGTGTCAACCTTGTTGCTTTTATGCAACTGTTCCAATGTTCGAGGCAACAAAAAACGGGACCTTTGTTGCATCGATACATGCAATAAAAGTCTCGCTTCGAAAGACACACACCGGGGATATAGTCCCGAGATGACGATATATGTCGCACACATAAAGTGTACAAGCTACTCCCTAATATCTGCTGTTATGATAACACATATGAATGATTGTTCAAGTGTTTTTTCAAAAATCTTTACATTACAGGTGATAATCTGTGATAATAGTACAGTCATAGAGATCAATATCCGGGGAGCAAGATGATCGTCGATCTGTTATATTCGTTTTTCATAGGACCTGTTGAACTTCTTCTGGAGTTCATCTTTTCAACCTGCTACAAGATATCCGGAAATATCGGGATCTCGATAGTTCTGATGGGCCTTTGTCTGAATCTTCTGATCCTTCCTATATATAACAGGGCTGATAAAGTATCTGAGGAAAAACTGAATACAGAGAAGAAGCTCAAGCCCAGGGTTGATATGATCAAGAAGGCTTTCAAGGGAGACGAGAGGTTC
>JAGAFH010000078.1 GCA_017612755.1 Clostridiales bacterium | reverse complement strand
GAAAGGTTGTTGATGGATCCGCAACAGGGTGCTGTTATAGAAGGTACAGGCGGAGCCAGAAAGATCAGGATAAAGCTTGATTGTAATCATGGCAAAAGTAGCGGTGGAAGAGTAGTTTATCTGGATGTTTTTGAACTATGCAAATTATATCTTTTGTTTGCATATCCGAAGAATGTTCAAGAGGATCTTACACCTGAGCAGAAGAGGAGGATCAAACTCCTTGTCGAAACAATAAAGAGGAGGAAACTCTAGTGGCAAAAGAAGTGTATAAAAGCTCTTTATCGGAAAAAGAGATATTGGATAACTTTGAAAATGTTGACTTCTTTTCCGGGGTAGTAGCAGGGCTTGAAGAAGCTGTTGCATATGAGAAAGGTTCTGCCAAGGCGGCTACTTTTGCGAGGAAAAGAAGCCTTCCTGATGTGAATGTGGTTCAGATCAGGAAATCTCTTAACATGACGCAGAAGGAATTCTCTATTTTGCTTGGCGTTTCGCCCCGGACTGTTGAGGCATGGGAGAGCGGAAAATCCACTCCTACTCCAACGGCTAAGAATCTTATGTATTTGATAAGTGAAGATCATTCTCTGGTCTACAAACTTCAGAGGAGCGCATGATGGAACTTCTTACTGGACGGCCCGGTGATTGTTCTTCCAGACTTCCCAGGGAGGTCAGGGCTTATGACCTTCTGGATTCCCTGGGGATCTCATATATGAGGACTGACCATGAGGCGGCTTATGATATGGAGGCCTGCAAGGATGTGGATTCTATCCTGGGAGTCGTTATCTGTAAAAACCTGTTTTTGTGTAACAAGAACAGAAGTCAGTTTTATCTTCTGATGATGCCCGGGGACAAGAAGTTCGTGACAAAGGATGTATCCAAACTTCTGGGATCTTCCAGGCTGTCTTTTGCACCGGCATCAGATATGCTCCGCCTTCTGGATATTGAGCCCGGGGCAGTGAGCATTATGGGGCTTATGAATGACAAATCCTGTGAGGTGCAGCTGGTTATAGATTCGAATGTGCTGGCTGATGAATATATCGGATGTCATCCCTGTGTATGTACTTCCAGCCTTAAGATACGGACCTCTGATATCGTTGATGTTTTCCTGCCGGCTACAGGTCATTCGTACAGGACAATTCATATAGAGTGATATGATATTTCAATTGTTTTTTTCGGGAGGACTTTTAAATGAACCATAAAGAACGGATGCTGGCGAATCTTCCTTACAAGGCCTGGATGGACGGGCTTTCCGAGGAGCGGATGGCCTGCAAAAAGAAGATATTTGAATATAACAATACACCACCGGATCAGGTGGAGCGTAAGCGTGAGATCCTTAAGTCTTTGCTGGGCAGCTGCGGTGACGATTATGTTAATATCGAGTCGCCTTTCCACTGTGACTATGGCTACAACATTTTCGTTGGCGAGAACTTCTTTGCCAACTATAACTTTGTAGTCCTTGATGTAGGGAAGGTGACTATAGGTGATAATGCGCAGATCGCTCCTAACGTGTCTATCTATACGGCAGGACATCCGGTACATCCCGATTCCCGTAACTCCGGTTATGAGTACGGTATCGATGTGACTATCGGGGACAATGTGTGGATCGGAGGAAATTCCTGCATCATGCCGGGTGTTACTGTTGGAAATAACGTGGTTATCGGCGCAGGTTCTGTGGTGACTAAAGATCTGCCTGATAATGTGATCGCTTTCGGAAATCCCTGTAAGGTCATCCGGGAGATCACAGAAGAAGACAGGGACTACTATTTCCGGGACCGGATGTTCGACGTAGACGATTATAAGTGATCTTTTAGAGGGCGGCGTACTCCATGTAGAGAGTCTTCATACGCTCATCATCATGGGCGTATGAGTGTTCGTGTCTTACGCCTTCGTAGATGATACTGCCGTCTTTATATACGAAGAGCCTGTTTTCGGGCAGTTCCTTCCAGGTTCCGTTGTTTAAGGGCTTGGTGGAAAGGATGGTGGTCGCGTTTTCTTCGCAGAAGAAGAGAGTGCCAGCCTCGTTTTTGTGGGCGTAGAGGTATTCGCCGTCATCGATAAGAAGGTTCAGTTTGTTTCTGGGAACGATATCCAGGATGAGCTTTTCAATGAGGGAGGCTCTGATATTGATGTCTGACAGGTCCGAATCCAGGTTTATGTATCTGTTGACCTTGTCGATGATGTAAAGGAGGATCCTCTCGCTGTCGGTGGAACCCTGCTGATAGTAGACATACTTATGGAGCTGTTCTGCTTCGAAAACGGTGCCGTTGTGGACCAGTGTCCAGATCCTGCCGGTAATATCCTTCCCGGAGAAGGGGTGGGTGTTGTAGTCGTCTATGCTGCCGATGGTGGCTTTCCTTATGTGGGCGATAGCCCTGCCGGTGCAGATCCTGTTTTCGAGGAGCTCTTTGAGTTTCCTGCTCCTGGATGCTTCTATGGGTTCTTTGTGTATCTCTTTACCGGCGCTGTCAAGTATCGCGAGGCCCCAGCCGTCAGGCTGCAGGTCGCTGTGTCCGAAGAATTCTCTGAGGAGGTCATTGGCGTAAAGCTTTTCCCTCGATGTTATCCCCAGAAGTTCGCACATTCTTAAGATACTCCTTGTCTTTTTCAGATAAAGCCTTTTCTGATATTTCCAGCAGATATTCTAACCATTCTTCCGCGGTTCTGCCATAGTAGATTTTTGCCTTTAGGCCGTCAGTCTTGATGGAGTCGAAGGCTGCCTGGATGGTCTTGGGCTCTTTGATACCCTTGAGTTCTTCGTCCAGAAGATTCAGGTTTTCATCGTTATACATGAGTCCTTTGATGAGGGCCACATAGCCTAAAGCCTTGTCTATCTCTGCGCTGTCGGCTACCCTGATCTCGATGTATTTTTTTACTCGGAAATGGAAGAAACCCATGGACATAAAGTGTTCAGCCAGTTTTATCTTCCTGTCTTCACTTAAGATCTCTTCTTTGATCGTACCGTTTTCTACCAGATCTTTCGCCGTCTTTTCCTTGACTTCAGTAGTCTCTCCTTCGTCAGTCAGAAGGATAAGGGGAGTGTTGTAGATTACTTCGGCAGCCTTTTTGTAGGTGAACCCTTCTTCTACAGAGCCCGAAATGAAGCCAGTCCTTGAGGGGTCCAGATCGTCCCACTCCTGAATCCTGAGAAGATGCTTTTGGCCTTCGTTACCATTGATCGTGGAATCCTCATCTGTCTTATTCTCCATGGCGATGGCAAGGACAGGTGAGATCTTGGATAAGACACGGAGCTTTCTTGCCATATCCTCCTCGCTTCTGTAGTCAACAGAGATCTGGGCAGAAGCGGATGCGCGCATCATGTATCTTCCGTATTTACCGCTTGTTTGGAAGAAGTTGTCCATGTAGCGGTATCTCTTCTTAGGGGAGAGAGGGATCTCATCGGGAGTGATCACACCGGTTTCTACCTTAGGGAGATTCCCTTTGGTAAGGAATCTGTATCCTCTCTTTGAAAATTCAGGGGCCCAGGTATTTCGGAAGTCTTCGTATATCTCCCTGATGGTATCCAGGTCGTTGTAGGGATCGATGCTGATCTCGAACTGACAGGAAGGCTCAAGGCTGGTGGAATACTTACCCGTGTAATAGCCCACAGGATAACCATCCATATAATGTATCTTTGCATTGAGACGGTTACCAATCTCAAGGATAAGGGGGGAGATCACATCAAAGGGGATCTGGTCACCGTTTTCATCGATAATGAAGTGTTCGATCTCAAGTCCCAGGTCTCTGGAAGATGTCTCGCCACTCCTTAAATAATCTTCAATTGTTTTCAGAAAAGACATGGAACACCTCCTGAAAATAAATTTTTGATATCTTACGATATAAAACCTATTAAGTCAATAGATAATATAGTATTTACATGAGAAGCTTGATTTTGCTTTCTTCATATGATACCCTCAAAACATATAGGAAAAGTAGGCAATAGAAAGGAGCAGCCATGAAAAAGATCCTGGCATTTGGTGATTCAAACACCTGGGGACTTGTTCCCGGGTCTTCGCCGAAGAAGCGTTATCCGTCTTCAGTAAGATGGACAGGGCTTCTGGGTCAGGTGCGCTCCGATCTTTCTGTATTTGAAGAGGGTTTATGCGGAAGGACCACTTTCTTCGATGATCCCAACCGCCCCGGCCTTAACGGACTGTCTTATCTCCGTTCTTATCTGTCATCCCACGGACCTTTCGACGGTGCTGTGATAATGCTGGGGACAAATGACTGTAAGCCTCTTTATGGAGCATCTCCTTCATTGATCGGCCAGGGTCTTTCTTTGTGCTTGTCTGAATTGGAGAAATATATCCCGTCTTCTTCTATATTAGTTGTATCTCCCATCTTTCTGGGATCGGACGTATGGAGGGAAGAGAAGGATCCGGCCTTCTCCAAAGCTTCTGTATCTTTGTCCCATTCTTTAAAGTATGAGTACTCATCTGTGGCTTCTTCCCATGGGGCATCTTTTATTGCTGCATCTGATTATGTGTCTGCTGATTCTACAGATGATGAGCATCTATCTCCTGAGGGGCATCGGGTGCTGGCCCGGGTCTTCGCTTCTTGCCTTTAATGAATAATGTCACTGGAGATGTCCAACCTGGACTTCTGTTAGGACATTTAAGGCGGTTTATGTCCCTGGAGATGTCCAACCTGGACTTCGGTTAGGACATTTAAAGCGGTTTATGTCCCTGGAGATGTCCTAAAAGGACAGGTTTTGGGACATTAATGGGATAGATACAGGTGGTATAATCCAAATATGGGACTATTTAGTAAGAAATCCGGCAAATGGATAAAGAAGGAGCACCTTTTTTCGAGAGATGAATACGAGTGCTCCTGTTGCCATGCTGTTTTCCGCTCTCCTTCTAAGACCTGCCCTAAGTGCAAGGCTTCCATGAGGGGATCTTCTACGGATCCCCGGTGGGTGGATACACTGGAGATGCTTGATGCCATCTTCGATGACTGAGGTGCCTATGAAGCTTTTTTACGAAGATCTTGTTATGGAGACTATTGTTTTTTCCTCTTCTGATGTTGTTTGTGATTCTGCTCCTGTGTCCAGGAGGGACAGGAAGTACGCGGAGTGGGAGAAGAAGCAGCGGCTGGAGGCTTTAGAGGAGGAGTACGACGAGATCGACGACATGGAGGATGCGGATTTCTGAGGAGAGATGTGTCCCCGTGTGTCAAAATGTGTCAGTTAGAGATACGTCCCCGAGTGTCACATTGAATTTTATTTTTTCCCTG
>JAGAFH010000077.1 GCA_017612755.1 Clostridiales bacterium | reverse complement strand
TACTATTTCCTTTCAGATGACCATGTAAGATCTATCCTTGCAGAAGGATATGAGCATATATCAGAAGAATAAAAATAAGGAGTTTTAATACTATGAAGAAAACATTTGAACTTGAAGATCTGGACTGCGCACACTGCGCCCAGAAGATGCAGGATGCTATCGCTAAGATCGACGGAGTTGACAGCGTTATCGTAAACTTCCTTTCCCAGAAGATGACCCTTGAGGCAGCGGATGAGAAGTTTGATGACATCTTAAAGCAGGCTGTTAAGACCATCAAGAAAGTTGAGCCTGACTGCACAGTTATCCTTTAAAGACTGACACGGCTGCCGGTTCAAAGGCAGCCGTTAAAATTTATGGTAAAAGAGGAAATATTAATGAAGTACCGGCTTACACGTAAACAGAAAAAGATGCTTATCAGGATCATTGTTGCAGGTTCCCTCTGCGGCCTGATCGCCCTTATCACCCGTCTTCTTGAGATAGAAGGGATCATTAAGCTCCTTTTGTTTCTTATACCTTACGTTATAGTCGGTTATGATGTCTTAAGGACTGCCGGTAAAAATATCATTCACGGCCAGGTATTTGACGAGAGATTTCTGATGGCCATTGCCACTATTGGAGCATTTGCTACTGGAGAATATCCTGAAGCTACTGCGGTCATGCTCTTTTACCAGGTGGGAGAACTTTTCCAGAGCATAGCTGTTGGAAGATCCAGGAAGTCCATAGCCGGCCTTATGGATATAAGGCCCGATCATGCGGTAGTCATCCGTGACGGTCAGGAACTGGAAGTATCTCCCGATGAGGTTTCCAAAGGTGAGATCATCCTCATCAGGCCCGGTGAGAAGATCCCTCTTGACGGGGTCATCATCGAAGGCAATACGACTATCAATACCTCTGCTTTAACAGGTGAGAGTATGCCCTGTGATTCCGTTGAAGGGGATAAGGTAATAAGCGGAACATTGAACCTTACAGGACTTATCAAGGTCCGTACTGAATCTGAGTTTGCCCAGAGTACAGTTTCCAGGATCTTAGAGCTGGTGGAGAACTCTTCGGAGAAGAAGGCGAAGGTAGAGAATTTCATTACGAAATTTGCAAGATGGTATACTCCCTGCGTTGTCATAGGCGCTGTTCTTCTGGCAGTTGTCCCACCTTTGTTTATCGACATTTCTTCCTGGGAAGAGTGGTCCAAGTGGATCGGAAGAGCTCTTGTCTTTCTTGTTGTCTCCTGTCCCTGCGCACTTGTTGTCTCAATTCCCCTTTCGTTTTTCGGAGGTATCGGCGGGGCTTCCAGAGAGGGTATCCTCATCAAGGGCGCCAACTATATGGAGTCCTTATCTAAGATCGATACTGTTGTTTTCGACAAGACCGGAACTCTTACCAAGGGTAAGTTCATAGTTGATGATATACATCCCTCGCAGGTGTCTGTAGATCTTCTTCTTGATATTGCTTCTGTTGCGGAGAGCTACTCGAGCCATCCGGTGGCCGAGTCCATAATAAATGCCCATAACGGTCATATCGACAAGAACAGGCTGGGTAAGGTCGAAGAGATAGCAGGCCGGGGAATTAAAGCTGAAGTAGACGGTGAGGTCTATTATGTAGGTAACGGAAAGCTTATGGAGGATATAGGTTCCGACTGGCACGAATGCCACCTTCAGGGAACCATCATACATATCTCCAAAGGCGCTGAATATCTTGGCCATATCGTTATCAATGATGAGATCAAGAGTGATTCAAAAGATGCGATCGGTGATCTCAAGGCCATCGGCGTAAAGAAGACTGTAATGCTTACGGGCGACAAGAAGGCTGTGGCGGATCACGTAGGTGAGGTACTGGGCCTGGATGAGATCCATTCCGAGCTCCTTCCTGCTGATAAGGTAGCCAGAGTCGAGGAGCTTCTTAAGACTTCGGGAACCCTTGCATTTGTAGGTGACGGAATAAACGATGCACCTGTCCTCACAAGGGCGGATATAGGTATTGCCATGGGTGCTATGGGTTCTGATGCAGCTATCGAATCTGCAGATGTGGTACTGATGGATGACAAGCCTTCCAAGATAGCCCTGGCCATAAGGACTGCCAGAAGGACCATGAGGATAGTCTGGGAGAATATCATATTTGCTCTGGGGGTAAAGGCTCTTATTCTTATCCTGGGAGCTCTGGGCATCGCAGGAATGTGGCTTGCGGTATTCGGTGATGTAGGAGTCCTGGTGATCGCTATCCTTAACAGTATGAGGGCCTTAAGGCGCCTTGACAGGTGATCAGATAGTCTTTCTTATCTGCCTGAAATCCTTCAGGGCCTGAAGTCCGATCTTAAAGATCCTCTTAAGGTTGATGGAATTAACGCCACCCTGTCTGGGACGGAAGGTGATGGGCATGAACTTGATATTCTCATTATTCTTGACCAGCATTACCGAAAGAAGGACGTTTGAAAGAAAATAGTCCTTGGGGATCTTCGGCACATACTTTTTCATTACGTCAGAATTCATGAGCCTGAAGGGCGTATTGGCGTCTGTTACGGATACGCCGAAGGTGAGCTTTATTACTGCTTTCAGGGTCTTTGTGACCACTATCCTTGAGAAGCCGTCCTGCCTGTGGTTCCTGTGACCGATGATGGCGCTGTAGTTTTCTCTTTCGGCCCAAAATGCATCAAACTCGGAAGGGAGGGTCTGGCCGTCGCTGTCCGTCTGGAAGATATAGTCGGCTCCCTTTTCGAGAGCATAGTTATAAGCATAGAGAACGGTGCCTCCGTGACCCGAATTATCTTTTGTTACCGGATCCAGAAGGGGATATTTCTCTTTGAGCTCCAGGAGCTTTTCGTATGTGCTGTCCTTGCTTCCGTCGTTGACGATCACAAGTTTGCTGTCCTCACCGTATTTTTCCGCGACCTGATGCCACTCGGCAACCACAGTCTCGATATTTGCCTCTTCGTTATATGCAGGCATTACTATATAGAGCTTATCTGCCATTTCTGACCTTCTTTTCAAAAATATATTTTATATATCCTACATTAAATCAAAG
>JAGAFH010000076.1 GCA_017612755.1 Clostridiales bacterium | reverse complement strand
TGAAAATTCCCTTGAAGTGGCGGCGAAAGTAAGGGACGTGTCCGCGGAAAGGCTGAGCGATACTGACCTTGCCACAGAGCAGGAGCTTCTCGAAAACAGGACGCTGGAGGTCGTGGAGATCGACGGGGTAGAGTATATAGGATATATCACAATACCCTCTCAGGATCTTATTATGGCGGTCACTTCAGATCCCAATGATGAATGGCTCAGGTTTGCCGCCTGCAGATATTACGGATCTCCCTATACGAATGATATGGTTATCTGCGGTCATAACTATGACAGCGGTTTCGGAAAGATAAAAGAGCTTGCTGCGGGAGATGAAGTCATCTTTACGGATATGAACGGAAATGTCACAGAATATACGGTGGAACTGACTGAAGTCCTGAAGGGAACAGACGTCAGTAAGATGGTCGAAAGCGGTTACGATCTGACCCTTTATACTTGCACATTCGGCGGTAGCAACAGATTTACTGTCCGTTGTACTCAAGTTCCTCTTTAAAAATGTAAAACATCGTGATACGATAGGCGTAAGTTACAGACGTGTTACAAGGAGGGGCTGGCATGGCTAACAAGACTGCGAACTTCAATCTCAGAATGGATCCGGAAGTCAAGAAGAATGCGGAGGAGCTGTTTTCGTCCTTCGGAATGACCATGGCAGATGCTGTAAATATCTTTATCTATAAGTCGCTTCTTGTAGGCGGACTTCCTTTTGATGTGAGATATCCCGAGGACGGTATGCCTTCCAAAAGAAAGGCGAAGAAGACCGTTGAGAATACTGATGTAAAACAAACGCAGACTGCTCCCGCTGCAAAGCCCGAGCCTTCCGAAGATGTAAAACAACCGGAAGCAGCTTCAAATGTCAGAAGATCTTCTGTCCAGGATCTCTTCAAGCACATGTAATATTCCTCTTTTTCTTTAAAGAATAATAAGAAGGTGTTATAATCGAAAGATATGATACCTCAGTATAAATTTGACAACTCATACGACAGGTTGAGCACAGATATGGATCGCAAGGTCCTCAATACCGGTCCCATGAACGAGAAGACAGGTTTCGTTATCAGGACCGAAGAGGATAAGCGCGCTGATGCAAGAAGCGGAAGATACAGTTCCGTTGAGTTTACCGATGAGTCCGTCAGTTATGTTGAGCCCTTCGAGGACGAAGAACTCCTGTCCGGTAAGGTCACCCCTTCTGTAGCAGGATATTATGATACGGGTTATGACGGAAAGCCCAGGATCTACGATCCTTCCAGTGACAATCTTGAAGCCCTTAACCTCAGAGTTTCCAGGGACATAGATCCCATCAGGAAAGATATAGGGAAGATCCCCAAGGAAGCATACGGAACTCCGGAACTGTTCAAGGATCCCCTTTCCCTTATCATAGGATGCGTTATTGCATCGCTTCTCATAATCGTTGAGATCATCGCACTGATCGTGATCTTATAACTTAGGCGGGGGATCATAGGGTATATGGCAAAAAAACTCGTTGCAGTAATCGATATAGGTTCCATCACAGCCAGGCTTAAGATATTTGAGATCAGCTCCAAGGGCAGGCCCAAGGAGATCGAGGCTGTCAGAAAGATCATTTCGGTGGGGACCAAGAGCTATATCACCGGTGTTATAGCTTTTGACCAGGTGGATGAGATCTGCGAGTGCCTCCAGAAGTTCAAGATCAAGTGTAAGGAATATAAGGTGGACAAGATCTTCTGTATCGCCACCAGCGCCATCAGGGATGCGGGCAACAGGGATGTTGTAGTCGAGCAGATAAAGACCAGGACCGGCTTTAAGGTGGAAGTCCTGGACAACTCCATGGAGAGGTTTTACCAGAATATCGCCGTTAAAGAGGCTATGCCCGAGTTTTCTGAGCTGATAAAGGACGGCACCATGATCCTGGATATCGGTGCCAGCTCCCTGCAGGTTACCCTTTATGACAAGTCTGATTTTATCTTCAGCCAGAATATGGTCCTGGGATCGCTTCGTATCTATGAGATGCTCTCAGACCTTCAGAGCAGGACTTCCCACTATGAAGACGTGCTTCAGGAATTTATCGCCCAGGATCTGGAGGATTACCATCTTGTAGAGCCTAAGGGCATTACATATAAGAGCATCGTGGCTTTCGGCGGGGAACTGGGATATATAAAGGCCCTGGCAGGACTTGATGCCAACAGTAACTGCGAGATCACAAAGGCAGAGTTTCTTAAGGTCTATGAGCTCCTTCTGAAGACCAGACCTTCGGATCTTACCCTGAAGCTTAAGATCCCTTCCTATATCGCGCCCCTTCTTCTGCCTTCGGCCCTTATCATAAAGAATATGCTGGAGTATGTGGGGCTTGAGAAGATAATCCTGCCCTTCGTGTCCCTGTCTGACGGTTATATCTACGACTACTGTGAGCAGAATGAGGGCTTTAAGCTTTCACTCAGCAGGGAAGACGACCTTATAAGGTCTGCCAGAAATGTTGCCAAGAGATACAGATCCAACAAGAAGCATATTGATTTTGTAGAGAAGGCGGCAATAGAGATATGTGATGCATCCTCCAGGCTTAACGGCCTTTCCGAGAGGGAAAAGCTGCTCCTGAGGCTTTCCGCCATCCTTCACGAGTGCGGTAAGTTCGTCCATGCCACAGGCCATAACGAAGCGGCTTATAACCTGATCAGATATACGGATCTTATAGGCCTGGATTCTGAGGAACTTGATATAGTAGCCCTGGTGGTAAGGCTCTATCCCAAGCAGAATCCTTACGACAACTATTACTATCAGATGCTTCCTGCACATAAGAAAGTACTTGTTTCCAAGCTTACGGCTATCATAAGGATCGCCGATGCAATGGATTCTTCCCATAAGCAGAAGATAAAGGAGATGTCCGTGACCCTTCATCAGGACAAGCTTCACATCTCCTGCGAAGTGACGGCCGATATGTCTTTTGAGGAGTGGTCCTTCGAACACAGGAGCAAGCTCTTTGAGGAAGTAATAGGCGTCAAACCCCAGATCAGGTTCAGGAGACTTCAGTAATGGCCGAGAAAGCAAAAAAGAGCAAAAAACAGGTATCGGGGAAGTCCTCGAAAAAGAATTCAAAGAAGGCTTCATCCCCCAAGATAAAGACTGTTGACAAGGACACCAGGTTCTTTAACAGGGAACTGAGCTGGCTTGAATTTAACGACAGGATCCTGCACGAGGCCAGGGATACCAAAAATCCTCTCCTTGAAAGGCTCAACTTCCTTTCCATAACAGCCTCCAACCTGGATGAGTTCTATATCGTAAGGGTCGCATCCCTAAGGGATATGGAAAGCGTTAATTTCGAGGAAAAAGACATTGCCGGAATGA
>JAGAFH010000075.1 GCA_017612755.1 Clostridiales bacterium | reverse complement strand
CTTTTGCTGTAAGCCCTTCCGGATACAAGCTTAAGATCCCACGGATCTGACGATATCTGATAAGCTTATCTGCAAGGGGGTATCCGTCCCCTTCGTGCGTGTAATAAAAGTCCATCCTCTTACCTCCTTAGAATGGGATATCCTCGGATATCTGCTCATATCCATCCGGCACGTATTCGGGCTCCGGAGCTGCCGTTGGTGTAGTCTCGGACTTTTCCAGGAACTCGACTCTGTCTGCGACAATGTCTGTGGTATATACCTTGTGACCGTCCTTCTCATAGGAGCCCGTCTGGATCCTGCCGTGGATTCCTACCATTCTGCCCTTTTTCAGGTACTTCTCGCAGTTTTCAGCGGTCTTTCCGAAGCAGATGATGCTTGGGTAGTCAGCTCCTTTGTCCTTCCCGCGGTCTATGGCTAGCGAGAATCTTGTTACCGCCATCTGTGTATCAGATGTATATCTTGTTTCAGGGTCCCTTGTAAGACGTCCTATAAGTGTTACTGCGTTCATTGCTGCCTCCATGTTGCTTTCAGATGATCCAGCTCATCCGGGGTCATCGTTTCTATATCTAAATCCTTGCACTCTTCAACCAAACCATCTATGATCCGGGACATTTCCTTTGTGTTATAAGTACTCGTCCCGCTATACGCCCTTATGACGCCGTGTCCCAGATCCTCGCAGAACCAGCCGGAAGAATCCTTCCCTTCCGTCCACGCTCTTATGAAGGCCTCCTTAGCCTCGTCCCGGACCATCAGCGTAGTTGAGACGCCATAGTCCTTTACAAGCCTTCTGTAAACGTCCTGATCAGAGCAGTTCAGCTTCTGTGCTACCTTATTTACCAACTGCCAGAAGTAGGCGTTGGCGTTCAAACTGCGCTTTTTACGCTTCTTTTTCACCTCAATGGTAATTTCATCGTCAGGCTTCAAGTCGATGCTCTTGAACCATCCTATGGCCTCCTGGCGGTCCTCATTCCTTATGGGAATGGTGATGTCGGTGCGGCTGTAGAACAGTCCCAGGTCTATATGTCCGTTCAGTCTCATTTCCACTCCTTATACAGCCAGTCAAACTTGTGATATACCCTCTTTTCGTTGGGAAAGTCCGGATAACACATATCCAGATAATCCCGAATCGCTTGCCCGTATTCTTCCCTCTTGAAGCCGTTATCGTAATCGTCATGGCATTTCTGACATAACGTAACGATATTCTCTTCGATGCCTAATCCGCCTTGAGATCTTCGGATATAGTGGGCATTTGGGAGACCCGGCCTGCCGCATAATATGCAGCAGTGCCGGTCTCGCTCAAATACTCGTTTTTTGACTTCGAAAGGAATCATTGTCTTTTTAGTCTCTTGGTGCATCGGGTAGGTCCATCAATAAGTTCATTGCCTGGCCGTACTGAGCCTGAGTCATATTTCCGGGGTTTTCGGGATCCATGCCAATTGCCTGGAGCATCCATCTCTGGGTGACGCCCTTTTGCTTACACATGGCTTTCAGGCCGTCTTTCTCGCTGATCGTGGCATATAAGGTTTCGCCTTTGGCCATCTGCTCACGGATCTCCGTATCAGATTGCCACTTGAATATGACGGAGCCCTTACGGGTGATTTCCAACTTTGATATCCTTCTGGATCCATTGAAGTCCTCGTACTCGATCTTTGAGACTTTAGTGTCGTAGAACTCCCATCTGTCCTTGAGCTTGTATCTGTTTCCGTCGGGAACGGTCTCGCATTGAATGAATACTACCGGTGAAGTGTAGAGTTCTCTTCCAAGCCCCCAGTTAAAACCGGCACGCTTGAATGAGTCAGAGCTTTCGCCCTTCTCTGCTTCGGTATTAGACTCGGTTCCGCAATCCCACTTCCAGCACCACTCATCCTTCTTCTCGTCGTAGATCCCGACGCCGCAGTACATGTTGCCTTTTACTTCCTTGTGGTCTCTCTGCCAGTTCATGGGCCCGACCACCTCATCCAGAAGAGCCATGTCCACTCTTGCGTTCTTATACAGAAGAAGTGTGGCTCCCCTCTGCGATACATTCCCCACCCTGATCTCAATCTCATCAGGGTAAAGGCCTCTGAATTTCAAGTTCATCCCTTATCCTCCTAAATCTCGTCTCTTTCAACTAAGCCATATAAGGCTTCTTTTATTTCATCCGTATTACATGACCAATCTTTGGCCAGTTCGTTGATCGTATCCTGGAATGCTTCGCTTATTGTTGTCAGACACTGATCGCAGCAGTTTCTTCTGTTCACCATGTAGTACTCACCACACATGGGACACTGATTTGCGATATCGAACTCGCTGGATCCGCATTCAGGGCATACTCCCCAAGGCTCACTTGCCGGGAATCCCCAATAATCTGCGACTCTGGACATTTCCAACTTGGGGCTGTCAAACAGTGCCCCGCAGTCTTCGCACTTATACATTCATCCACCTCTTTCTTTGCTTTTGGGAAGCCATATCCAGTACGGTATAGATTTCAGCTGTAAGCTTGTTCTTAATCATTGGCACCGGCACATCCGCTTCCTGCATCTTGTCAACAACTTCGTTTATGAGCCCTACCAGAGTTTCAAGGCTCTGATAACCCTTATCCTTTGCTTCTGCGTATTTCATAGATCTGCACTCCTATCATTAAGATCAGGGTGGGCAACCATGCCCATGCCGT
>JAGAFH010000074.1 GCA_017612755.1 Clostridiales bacterium | reverse complement strand
GATCCTTAACCTTATCGACAACGCCATGAAGTCCGGATCAGATACGGTAGCAGTCCTGTCCCAGGCAAAAGGAGATGAGTACATGATCGCCATCGTGGACCACGGCCGCGGTATTCCCGAAAAGGAACTCAGGAGAGTTACGGAGGCCTTCTACATGGTAGATAAGGCCCGCTCCCGTAAGCAGCACGGCGCAGGCCTGGGTCTTGCTCTCTGCCAGAAGATCGCGGAGATACACGGAACGAGGCTTGATATAAGAAGCCGCGAAGGCCAGGGAACGGCCATCAGGATAAAGCTTAAACTGGCAGGGGGTGACGAAGATGAGTAATAAGAAGCACCCCAAGCGCAAGATCAGGCTCAATATCGGGATACTGAAGCGTCCCTTCCTTCTGATCGCGGTGACCCTGGCCATCATCGTCATAGGTCTCGGCATCCCCAAGATCCTTCTGGAATTACAGACCAGGCCGGGGGCCCTCCCAAAGGGGGAAGTGGCTATCGATCAGATACAGCCCTACGGCGCCGATATCATCGAGATAGAAACGGCTGTTATTGATTCCATCGACATTTCTGCCAATATCGAGTCCCACAACGAATATACATATTTGGATGCTCTTTTAACGAACCCGCCTTCTGACGATGTGGGTTATGCTGCCAACAACTACGAGGAACTGGGCCTCCGGGACAGGTCCAGAAGGGATCTGAACGACGAATTCTATTATGCTGCCTATAGTCTTATTCAGGAATACTTCGGCTGCAGCCTTCCCACCTCCGTCAATATAGGAAAGGTGACAGACCCCCAGGACAGTTCCAGATACCTGATCCTGGTCACCGAAGGAGAAAGAAACTATGCGCTTCTCGATCCTTCCACCGGAGTCCCCATCTATATGGATATCACTTTTGTAGGCGAGACTGCTCCGGATCTGGATATGTTCTGGTCTGATCTCAACGATCTTTATAATGATTACCTGGGGATCACCTTCCTGGGGAATGATGATCAATACAGATATTACGAAAGGGACGGCTACGACATCTGGTATGATAACGGAGCCCAGACTACGGATGAGAAACTCCAGTCAGTTGTTTATGCTACTTCCGGATGGTACTGGGAAAGTGAGGACGACATAAACTGGTATGCCACGGACTTTTTCCTCTGGGAGATCCAGTTTGGCTTGTATGAAAATTGACGGTCGGAGTAATATATAGGTCATGAAAAAGATCAGGATAGCATCTTTATTATTAATATCATCCTTAATACTCTGCTCCTGTCAGGACGGGGATGTGACCGGCCCTTCGGCGCCGGTGGTCATCGAGGATCCGGTTTTCGAGACTACAGCCGTGACGGAAGAGACTGAGGAGGTCATCGACTACTCTGACTGGCCTCTGAACAGCGCCGAGGATGCCAGGGCCATTATCTCCGACTATGCAGAAAAGCACGGGCTGGACCTTTTCGATTACCCGTCGGAGTTCGTTAACCTTCTGGCGAGAAACCCGGACTCCATGGAGTTCGTTCTTACCTATCCTTTCCATGATCACTGCGCGGCGGAAGATATCGACGTGTCCGGCGAGGTCAACAGATTTGAAGTTCCCAGGTTCTACCAGTGGGACGAAAGATGGGGATACATGGATTACGGCAACGGTCCCATGGGCCTTACGGGCTGCGGTCCCACCTGTCTTTCTATGGTGGCCTGCTACCTTCTTCAGAATCCGGATATGAACCCGGCCTGGATGGCGGAATATGCCGAGAACAACAACTACTATGCTTATAATTCCGAAAGCGGCGGATCTCTCTGGACCCTTATGACGGACGGAGGCTTCGGTCTCGGAATAGATGTGACCCAGATCCCCATAGACCAGAACAGGATGGAGATCAACCTGGATGTGGGAAATGTCATCATCGCGGTTGTGGGCCCGGGTGATTTTACCGACGGCGGACACTTCATCGTTATCACAGGATATGACGAAGAGGGCTTTACCATCAACGATCCCAACTCCGTAACCAGGTCCGACATGCACTGGCCTTATGACGTGTTAGGTCCCCAGATGCAGGCCTGCTGGGTATTCAGAATATTGTAAATTTTCAGTTTATATAATTATTTTGCAACTTTGACACATCTCTGGTGAAAGTATGTGACAAGCCTCCTTTAGGATAGATATCGTAAGAGATATCCAAGGAGGTTTTTTAAGGGATGAAAAAACTGATAGCCGCAGTCCTTCTGTTGATCGTTCCGGTAGTTGCGGCCGGTGTCTATCTTATGCTGGATATAGCGGGCGGATGCTCCGTTTCAGCTGATACAAAAAAGGACAGCAGCAATATTAAGTGGTACACGGAAGAGGATGATCCGGACAGGCAGGACCGTGAAGAGATGACTGCCGAAGAGATCATCGACGATTATGCCTCTCAACATGGACTCACCATCGGAGCCTGGCCCCAGGAGCTGATAGATCTTCTGGACAGGAACCCCGAGACTGAGGAATTCGTACTGGGATATCCCTATCACAATGATGCAGATGAATATATAGATATCTCCGGTGATATCGGCTCCTACAATGAGGTGCCCGAGTTCTACCAGTGGGATATGAGATGGGGCTACAAGACATACGGAAGCAACCTGATGGGACTTACGGGCTGCGGACCTACATGTCTTTCAATGGTAGCCGTCCATCTTCTGGGAGACACCTCCATGAATCCGGCCTGGATGGCAGATTATGCCATGAACAACGGATACTATGACTACGAGGGCATGAGCGGTACCTGCTGGACCCTTATGTCAGACGGAGCCACGGGCCTGGGACTTGAGGCTATCGAGATCACCTCAGAGGAGCAGAGGATCATCGATAATCTGGAAGCAGGTAATCCCATCATATGCATCATGGGCCCCGGAGTCTTTACAGACGAAGGACATTTCATCGTCATCACCGGATATTCAGACGGTAAGTTCACGATCCACGATCCAAACAGCATCGAAAATACACAGAAGGAGTGGGAGTACGACGAGTTCGCCGACCAGATATTGAACATATGGACATACAGACTTCCTTAAGAGAATTCGTTACTACTAACGCAGACGACGTTTTAAGAGAACTCTTCCTCTGCACGGGTTCGCTGGAAGCGGCCGAGACCATTTTTCCTGAGGTGTTCTCGGCCGCCCTGAAGCGCGGTATAAGGGATAAGAGCGGGCTCCTTCTTATGGCGAGAAGGATGGGAGCAGGCAAAATAACTGCGTGATTTAAGGGCGGTTCCGTGGTAAAATCACCCCATGGAACCTTTAAAAGTAATACTTCGATCGGTCAGGGATGCAAAGCGTCCCACAATACTGACATTTATCTTTATATTGGGAGAGGTCTTCCTTGAAGTTCTCATCCCTTTTATTACGTCTGACCTGGTAAACTATATCGAGGACGGCGAGCCTCTCGGTAAGGTGGTCAGAGTGGGACTTATCATGGTGGCGGCAGCCATCTTTTCCCTTGTCTGCGGCGCGGCGGCAGGATACTACAGCGCCCACGCTTCCGCAGGGCTTGCGAGAAATCTGCGAAAAGATATTTTCGGAAGGGTCCAGTCCTTCTCTTTCAGTAATATAGACAAGTTCTCCACCGCTTCTCTCGTTACCAGGATGACTACAGACGTCACCAGCGTACAGACAGCTTACATGATGTCTATAAGGATCGCGGTAAGAGCTCCCGTTATGCTGGTCTTTGCCGTTATCATGGCCTTTATAAAGGGCGGCGCTCTGGCTACCACCTTTGTAGTAGTTATCCCTGTTCTTGTTTTCGGACTTATCATGATCGCCAGATTCGCCATGCCGGCTTTCCGGGCGGTCTTCAAGAAGTACGACAAGCTCAACGAATCAGTTGAGGAAGATGTCAGGGCCATGCGCGTAGTCAAGGGCTTTGCCAGGGAGGGATACGAGACTGACAAGTTCTCTGTCGCTTCGGAGGATATCAAAAAAGACTTTACCAAGGCGGAGAGGATAGTCGCAGTTAATGCGCCCCTGATGCAGCTCTGTATCTATTTCAACATGCTCTTCATCATGTATGTGGGATCAAAGCTGATCATCACAAACCAGGGCTCCACCATCAATGTAGGTGAGATGACCGCCATGATAACTTACGGCGTCCAGATCCTTATGTCCCTTATGATGATCTCCATTATCTACGTAATGCTCACCATGTCCTTCGAGGCCATGAAGAGGATCGCGGAGGTGCTGGTGGAAGAGCCTGCTATCGTAGATCCCGAAGAGCCGGTCATGGAAGTAAAAGACGGCTCCGTCGAGTTTACGGACGTTTCCTTCAGATATACTGCTGATGCCAACCTTCCCGCCCTGTCGGACATAGATCTTAAGATAGAGTCCGGCATGACCGTGGGTATCCTGGGCGGCACCGGTTCTTCCAAGTCCACACTGGTCCAGCTTATCTCCAGGCTTTACGATGTCAGCGAAGGCAGCGTAAAGGTAGGAGGTGTCGATGTCAGGGATTACGACATCAAGACCCTTCGTGATGCTGTTTCCGTGGTCCTTCAGAAGAATGTTATCTTCTCCGGCACCATTAAGGAAAACCTCAGGTGGGGTAACAAGGATGCCACTGATGAGGAGATAAAGGAAGCCTGCCGTCTCGCCCAGGCCGATGAGTTCATCATGAGCTTTGAGGATGGCTACGACACGAAGATCGAGCAGGGCGGAACAAATGTCAGCGGCGGCCAGAAGCAGAGGCTCTGTATCGCAAGAGCCCTTCTTAAGAAGCCGAAGGTCCTGATCCTGGATGATTCCACCAGCGCCGTAGATACGGCTACCGATGCAAAGATCAGAAAGGGATTTAAGGAATATATCCCTGATACTACCAAGATAATAATCGCACAGAGGGTCGCTTCCGTTATGGACGCAGATATGATCGTCATGATGGAAGGCGGTAAGATCCTGGCTTCGGGAACTCACGATGAGCTCCTGAAGACCTGTGATGTCTATAAAGAGACATACGAACAGCAGACAAGGAAAGGAGGGGATGAGTCATGAGTGCCAACAGACGCGGTTTCAAACGCGGTCCCGGCAAAGGACCCGCAGGCGGGCCTCCTCCCGGATTCGGCGGAGATCCTGATGCTTTTAAGGCCGGATTTCAGGGCTTAGGCAGGGCAGTTAAGAAGTATCTCGGTTACTATCCCCACCTGGCTCCCATCATAATCATCTGTATCCTGACGGCTGCAGTGGTAGGCGCTATCCCACCGCTTTTCATGCAGAAGGTCATTACGGTCATTGAAGACTATGTTGAAGGCGGTGACTGGGCTGCTGCCGCTCCCAAGATCGTCAGATATGTGACCATACTGGGATCTCTTTATCTTACGGCTCTTGTTTTGTCTGTGCTCCAGACCCAGATCATGGCTTTCATGACCCAGGGATATCTGGACAAGCTCAGAAAAGAGATGTACGGCGGAATGCAGAAGCTTCCCGTCAAGTATTTCGATACCCACAAGCACGGCGACATAATGAGCCATTATACAAACGATATCGATACTTTGAGGCAGCTGGCATCCCAGGCTTTCCCCATGCTCCTTCAGGCCCTGGTGACGGTACTGATCCTTTTCGCCGAGATGGTATGGTTCAGCGTCTGGATGACCCTTATCCTGATCCTGGGTGTTTTCGCCATGTCCCTGGTTACGAAGAAGGTGGGTGCAGGTTCTGCCAAGTATTTCCTCCGCCAGCAGACGGCGGTGGCTGCTACCGAGGGTTATGTCCAGGAGATGATGAACGGGCAGAAGGTAGTCAAGGTATTTAACCACGAGGAGATCTCCACTGAGGAGTTCAACAAGCTTAACGACAGCCTTTGCGATGACAGTGCCAAGGCTAACACATATGCAAATATCTTAGGCCCCATCATCAACAATATCGGTAATATCTTATATGTTGCCCTGGCTCTTATCGGAGGTATCCTCATCATTCTCGAGGTGCCCAACCTTTCCATTTCCAGGATGGCCTTCGATATCAGTATCCTGGTGCCTTTCCTTAATATGTCCAAGCAGTTCATGGCGAACCTTAACCAGGTCACCATGCAGATGAACGCCATAGTCATGGCCGGCGCCGGTGCCCAGAGAGTATTCGCCCTTATAGACGAGGCTCCCGAGGTGGACGACGGTTATGTAACCCTGGTAAATGTTGAATACGATGAGAATGGTGAGATGCACGAAGTTGAGAAGAGGACAGGCAAGTGGGCCTGGAAACATCCTCATCAGGCTGACGGCACTATCACTTATGAGCCTTTGAAGGGTGATGTAAGGATGACGGAAGTTGACTTCGCCTATGAAGAGGGTAAGGATGTCCTTCACGATATAACCCTCTATGCAAAGCCCGGCCAGAAAGTGGCATTCGTCGGAGCTACCGGTGCAGGTAAGACAACCATTACAAATCTCATCAACCGCTTCTACGATATTGCAGACGGTAAGATCAGATATGACGGCATAAACGTGAATAAGATAAAGAAGGGTGACCTTCGAAAGTCATTGGGTCTCGTTCT
>JAGAFH010000073.1 GCA_017612755.1 Clostridiales bacterium | reverse complement strand
TCAGGAAGAACAGTAACCACTGTCTTTCCGGGACCCAGCTTCTTTGCCAGCTTTAAAGCGGCCGCCACATTCGTACCGCTGGAGATTCCGCACATGAGACCCTCTTCCCTTGCAAGTCTCTTAGCTGTATTGATCGCTTCGTCATCAGTGACCACATAGATGTCATCATAGATCTCCCGGTTAAGGATGGCCGGGATGATACCGTCTCCTATGCCCATCTGCATATGGGTACCGATGGTTCCGCCTGCAAGGATGGCGGCATTTTCGGGCTCTACTGCCCAGATGGTCATCTGAGGATTATGTTCCTTAAGGACTTCTCCGATACCCGTCAAGGTACCGCCTGTTCCGATGCCGGAGCAGAAACCGTCGATAGGACCGTCTACCTGATCTAATATCTCAAGGGCCGTGGCCTTTTTGTGGGCCAGGGTGTTGTTGGGGTTTTCAAACTGCTGGGGGATAAAGACCCGGGGATCCTTTTCGCGCATCTTCAATGCAGCATTAAGGCACTCTTCGATACAGGCTCCGATGTCGCCGTAATCGTGGATAAGACGGACCTCGGCACCATAGTGTCTGACCAGCTTTCTTCTCTCTTCACTGACAGAATCCGGCATGATGATGATCGTCCTGTAACCCTTTACCGCTCCCACCAGCGCAAGACCTATGCCCTGGTTTCCGGAAGTGGGTTCTACGATAATGGAATCCTTGTTGATAAGGCCCTCTTCCTCAGCCTTTTCTATCATATTGAGGGCGGTACGGGTCTTGATAGAACCGCCCACATTTAATGCCTCGAACTTTACCAGGACCTGCGCACTGCCTTCTTCAGGCATCTTATTCAAACGCACAAGAGGCGTATTACCTATAGCTTCAAGTATATTGTTGCAGATCATCCCAGGACTCCTTTGGCAATGCATCCCACAAGAAGGATCACGAATATGATCACGGATATAGCTGCAAGGGCTACTATCATCTTGATTATGCGGCTTGCAGTATTGGCGATCTGGGCACCCTGGTCGATCATATGGGCTCCGGTCCTTATGGTCTCGATTCCCTTATTGATCTCTTCCTTCTTCAGGTCGATCTGCTCATGCTTCAGGTTGATCTCCTGCTGTCTTGCGTTATACTCGCTCTCGATCTTCTGCTTCTCGATATCAGCTTCCTTCCGGGCCTGGGCCTGGATCCTGGCAGTCTTTACCTCATCGGATTCAGCCACTTTTATGATAGTTCCGCAGTAATCGCAGATAAGCATCTCGCTCATCTTGTCGTGGGTCATCACAGCATTACAGTTGGGACACTTGTTTGTAAATTCACTATTTTGCATATTCTTACCCTAACCAATCATTAAGGATGCCTGCCGCTACGGATCCAAGGCCACAGGCTATAGCTACAACTAATAATACCAGTGACAAAATAAGGACGCAGAAGTAGGACCTTGCGTAATTCTTAACATTCTCGTTACTTGATCCGCCAAGGGCAAATATCAAAAGGAAGATAAGGCCAATGATCGGGATCCCGAAGAGTATCTGATAACCGAAATATCCCCACATGGATATTGGCTTATATCTGTCAGGAATATTGTTACTCATAAAAACTGCCCCCTTATTTTTATAATAAATCTGAAGTATTATATCATATCCGGTGGTCATATCAATTTCGCATAACTTGGTGAATTACCGGCTGGTGTATAATAGTTACATGATCTACTACGAACACTTCTGTAAAGAGCATCTTATAATGCTGGCGGTGATCCTTACCGTCCTTATCTCTTCTCTTATATATCTGCGGAAGAGCAAGTATGCGGACACGGTGACGAAAGTACTGTCTGTACTTCTTTTTGTCTGCGAGATGACACAGGAGATCCTGCTGGTCCACGAAGGCCGTGACTTCATCGACATCATGCCCTTCCACTTATGTAATATCGGAATATTCGTAAATATACTTGCTGCCTTTTCGAAAGGAAAGCTCCAGCAGTTCTTTGCTGAAGTATCTCTTGTCCTTATAATGCCCGGAGCCCTGGGAGCCATATTGTTCCCGGACTGGAACTACAGGCCTTTCTTCAACTGGCTCTGCTTTATGTGTTTCTTCACACATACGCTTCTTGTGCTTATCCCCCTCACCTACTACGTAAGGGAAAAGATACATGTATCCTTTAAGCACTTCTGGTATCCCTATGCATTTCTTGGAGTGGTTACGCCTCTGATCTATATCCTCGATAAGAAGACTAATACGAACTACATGTTCCTGAGCTATCCGGTGGCCCATTCACCTTTGTCCCTTACAAGGGATATCTTCGGTAAGGAACGCTATATCCTCGGACTGGTGGTCCTGGTTACCATAGCCCTTCTTTTCGAATATACTCTCTACACGGTCCTGGGACTTCGAAAGAAGAAAAAGCCTACTGACTCTTAAACCCGATAAGCCCGGTCATGGACTTCATGGGGTGCATGAGGTTTGAATCATCAAGAACGATCCCGATCTTACTTATCTCCGGCATCAGATCGAAAATGGCCCTCTGCATGGACAGGGGCACATCCCCGTAGCCCGGGCCGTATCTGAAAGTCTCTTCCTTAAGTCCCAGTCTTTCCTGAAACTTATTGGTCTCATCTTCTATCAGGGCATTGGCGGCAGCATCAATAAGCACCATCTTAGCCGGATCCGTCTCCGCCAGAGCGTCTATCCTCCTGTCAATGGCAGGTCCCAATGTGGAGACCAGGATACAGAGACTGTCGCTTTGAAATCTGGTCAGGAGCTTCTGAAAAGAGGGATAGTTAAGGTCGAGTTCAGGACACGAGATAACACCGTCCTCTCCTTCTGAAAGCTCGAAAAACCTGTAAACAAACTGAGGCCGGGCATATCTTCCGGCCTCTTTTATGGCATCACAAACAAGGGCTTTCTGCTCTTCCGTCGGTTCGTTTCCGTAGCGGAGATACTTAAGTACTCTCGTCTGAAGATCCATCAGATCATCTTCTCTGTAAGCTTTATTCCGCCTATTACATGGTAATGGGCATGCATGACTGTCTGCCCGCCGTCAGGACCGCAGTTGTTGATAACGCGGAATCCGTTATCAAGTCCTCTGATCTTTGCAACCTCGTCAACGGCCTTGATGACCTCGCCCATATACTCTCTTCCTTCTTCAGAAGAAGCCATGTCCCTGAT
>JAGAFH010000072.1 GCA_017612755.1 Clostridiales bacterium | reverse complement strand
TCAGGATAGTCCCAGAAACCGCCCTTGTGGAAGTTCTCGTTTCCCAGAGGCTTTGCCGTTACCTTGAACATGATGCAGCCGTCAGGACAGACTACTGTCTTGGTGTACTTGCTGTCGCCTCCGATATTTCTGAGATCTCCCCCGCTTCTTACACATTCCATTATGGGGTAGAGCATCATCATGGTCTTGGAGCAGATACCGAAGCCTTCCTCATTTACCGGGCAGCCGTAAGTGCAGGTATACTTGTCACCCACTTCTTCTCCGTTCCTGCAGTAGCGCTCGGTCTTGTTTCCGCGGACATAGTCTGTTACTTCAACAGTAAATTCGTATTCCTCGTCGTACCACTTTTTCATGAGATCATCCCCCTGTAATTGGTGATGTATAGATTATAACACTTGGCCTTAACCCATTATTAACAGTTTGTTCTCTGTATTGACTTTTATGGGAAGTATAATGAATTCATGAAGATATGCGTTTTTGTAGGAGATATGTACAGGGACTTTGCTCTGTCCATCATAAAGCATCTTGACTACCATGCCCGGGAACACGGACACAGGATAGATGTGTTCGGAACCTGCTCGATCTTTACCAGCAATCCTCTCTACTTGAACGGATATCAGACTATTCTGGACCTTCCCCACATCCATGATTATGACGGCATCATCTTATGCTATGATACCCTGATCCACGATGGCCTTGCCAAGGGCCTTATAGAGGATCTTCTTGAGGATATGGAAGCGCCTCCCGTGGTCTGTATAAGAGCTGCTATCCCCGGCTTTTACAATATCATTCCCGATAACGAGAATCTCATGTATGAGATGGCTAAGCATGTTATCTCCAAGTGCGAAAAAGGAGATATCGGATTTGTCACGGGTATGGATGAACTGGATGATTCCCACGAAAGAAGAGACGGGTTTGAGAAGGCCATGAGGGAGGCGGGCCTTGAGATCAGTGAAGACATGATCTTCCACGGTAACTACTGGATCACCCAGGCCCGGGAGACAGCAGATTTCTTCATAAAAGAAGACGGTACGCTTCCCGAGGCCATCATCTGTTCAAATGACTATGAGGCCATTGCCCTTTGTAACGAACTGATCCAGCGGGGTTATTCCATACCTAAAGATATTATCATCAGCGGAATAGACAACTGTGTCGAGGGAAGGACCCACATACCCTCCATATCTACCGTTGAGATCTCAAAGGAATCATTTGTAGATACTGCCATGAGTATCCTGGAGGCGGCAACAACAGAGAATAAGCCTCCTCTGAACTCCTATATCCCGGGAATGCTTATCCTCCGTGAGAGCACCGGCGATCTGGTAGAGGAAAGAGACGTTTACCAGTCCCTGTTCCTCCAGCATGCCATATCTTCCGCTGCCATGGATGACAGAAGAGAGTTTGTTATGATCAACTCTCTCTTCGAGGGAGCCCTTACCGCTGAGTCAGCTATCCAGGTATCTCTTGACCAGTTTAAGAGCATTCCCAGTGTAATGTCATGTTACCTGGTAAGATTCCGTGAGAACGACAGGGAGATCACCGGTTATTTTACCGGCAAGGGAGAGAACCATATCAAGTCCATTTCTTTCTCGAATGATATCCTCCTGCCGGATGGCCTCGAAAATGATGAAAGAGGCACACGGATCCACTTCTCACTCCTCTATAAAAACGAGGTCTATGGTTATGCTGTTCTGGTATTTGATACCCTTCTTCCGGAATATATCAACTTTAAGATCGAATACCTTCTTACACAGGTAGGACAGACCATCAATAAGATCGAACTCTACAGCAAGCTCTTCGGTATATCAGACGTTATGACCCTTTATATCAGTGATCCTCTTACGGGCATCCTGAACAGAAGAGGTTTTGAAAAGAGGATATCCGAGATGTTCGACAAGGAGGGCAGCCGGGTCAAGGATTCTGCCATCGTTTCCATAGATATGGATGGCCTTAAGTATATCAACGACACCTTTGGGCATAAGATGGGAGATGAGGCCATCAAAGAGACTTCCAAATGCATCGACAGGGCTCTTCAGAGTGGTGAGTTCGTTGCAAGGATGGGAGGCGACGAATTCTCTGCTATCCTCATATTGTCAGAGCCCGGACGGGTCGGTAAGTTCATCAGAAATATCAGGAACAATATCAGGAGTATCAATGACAGCGGCAAGTATCAGTTTGAACTCAGTGCAAGTATCGGCACCTGCGAACTTACAAACTGGCATGAAGTCATGGAATGCATGAACAAAGCGGACAGGGCCATGTATCTTGAAAAGAAGGCCAAAAAGAAAAACAGATAAAGTATTACTTCCCTGAACCTTTTTTCGTAAGATCAGGGATAGCAAAGAAAACTACCGAGACAGCCAGCGGCGCTAAGACAGCGATCAGTATGGCTGTCTTTGTTTCCATATGAAATCCGTGTACCAGTATCATAAATATGGCAAGAGGCATTGCTATTACCAACGATAATATCTCTATCAGCAAAGGCGGGACCTTCTCAAAGAAGACCACATAGGCCAATGCCCCGCAGAGCAGAATAAAAATGGGGATGATGATAAGGATATGAAGGCCCGTCAGCTGGAGGATCAGTTCACAGATAGCTATGGGAAGCACCAATCCGAGGATGAGGGTAAAAGGCACTCTTTTTTCGCGGGTATTTTCTATTCCGATATTACACTGTTTAACAAGTTCATCTACATCCTTAAATCCCGGTATCTTCGAAAACTCCGTAATCGCCTGATGATAATCCTTGTTGTCGAAACTCTTCTTTCCCTTGGCATATATTATGATCCGGTCTGCCAGTTCTTTACCTTCCTGACAGCTTTTCATGATCTCCAGAGCTATGGCATCAGGGCGGTCGGCACAGTCTTCCTCCGCGCGCTGGAACATCAGCTTAGCCTGTCCTGCGGAGACCACATCCGGTTTTCTTTCCAGAAGTTCATTCGCCTTACCTACCTGCTCTACAGCCCTGGCATAATCCTTATAATCAGGGAGCAGTTCATCCATAGACCACCTGTTACCGCAATGGGCGCACACGCACGCTGCCTCAAGATAATCATTGACTATCCTTCCGCCACAGATGCTGCACTGCAATGAGATGGGATTTTCTCTATCAGGCATTTTCCTTTCCCTTTCCTTCAAATATCAGGCCTGCCGGTAAGACATTATTACCGCAAACCAGCCAGACCCTGTTGATCCCGGATGCTGCACTTGAAATTATAGCATAAGTAAAGCTGCTTTTTCAGAAGCAGAGGGCTCTTATGAGGATAACCGCCAGCAGGTGGGCGGGATAGAAAACGTAGAAGATCCACTTTGAGAATGTGGGGAAATGACCCTTCTTCCCGTTGTAGAAGAAAGTAATGACGATGATGGACGCTGTTACTCCCAGAAGATAACCCCAGGCTCCCCAGGCGAGGGTAAAGCAGAATCCGTTCAGTATGAACTGCCATATGAGCATTATGGCTTCGTAGATCACAAACCTCAGGACAGGTTTTTCCTTCAGGATATAGAACAGGAAGATCAGAAGCGGTCCAAAGCCCCTCCATTCTGCCTGGATCAGTACGGTGGCTCCCGTGATGGCAAGCATGACGATGATCTTTATGTGTTTTTTCCATTCGCTTTCCCATACCATGAGGACCAGAAGGCCTGCCAGAAGGGAGACCATTACATTCCAGATGGTAAAGATCTTCCAGAGGGGGTCGTCCGGGTAATTCACGAAGAAAAAGGGTATCTGGGTTATCAGCGCGATTGCAAGAAGCCGTATTGCATATTTTTTCCGGGACCTGGTATACCTGTATCCTTCGGAGATAAAGAAGAAAAATACCGGGGGAGCAAAGAACTCTCCATAAACAAAGAACCGCAGGCCCCACGGGGGAAGGATATCTGTAAAGTGTGCGACGCCAAGGTAGATGATCATGTGGCCTATGCCCATCATGAACATGGCCATGTACTTAAGAAGATCCCTGTTGATGACTTTGAGTCCGGACCCGGTCTTTTCCTCCGTCATGTTTACTCCTCCCGGATCACTTCCGCCAGGACTCTTCCCAGCTCCTTCTGACCTTCGGGTCCCAGATGGACACCATCCTCGTCGCTGACTTTTACATATTCGGCTGCATCCACAAATGTGCAACCGTACATATCTGCCAGCTGTTTGTACCAGTCTGACAGCTTCTCCGACAGTTTGACTGAAGTCTCATAGCCGAAGCTGTCGCCCAGCCAGGAATCCTTTATTGCCTCGGAAACATGGGGCGGTGAAACGAGGATCACCCTGATCCTGTCATTGCACCTGAAGCGGGTGTAGGACTGGATCTTTTCCAGCATTATCTGCATCTCTCCAGCTATATCCATGGAGGAATAGGAGAACTTTCTCTTGCAGTCATTGGATCCCAGCATCAGGACCACATAATCCAGGGGAGCGTGGCTCTCAAGGCAGGGGCCGATATACGTAAGGCCATTCTTCTCTCCCTCGGCCGGATCTTCCGTGGCGATGGTCCTTCCGTTCTGGCCCTCTTCGATCACCTTATACTCATCCCCTAAGATCTTCCCCATGACGCAGGGCCACCTGCTGTCTTCTTCGAACCTTATGCGGTTTACGGGATCATAGCCCCAGGTAAGGGAGTCGCCAAAACAAAGGATCCTTTTCATGTTGATACCATCCGTTTTTAATGTATTGATTATTGCAACGATCAGGAGCGTGATCACTGCCGTTGCTGCGATGCACGCAGACCTGTCAGATTATTATTTTACCACTTATAAGGGCCTTTGTTTTTGTATCCTTACTCCACCGTCCACCCGGTCCAGTCGATATGGTTATACTGCATGACATCGGTTGAATATTTCATGCCCAGCTTCTCGTAGAATGGAACTGCCTTTTCATTAGCTATGAGATATACTGCTATGTCCTTTTCCCCGCCGGCAAGCTGGTGGGCTTTTTTCATGAGGGCGGTGGCAATGCCCTGCCGCTCATAATCCCTGTCTACTCCGAGATCTGTAACATAAAGCCAGTAGCTGTAGTCAGTGAGGCCGAAGAGGACTCCTACCGCCAGGCCCTCCTCATTTCTTGCAACAAGACTGATGATAACATTTTTAACCAGCCTGGAGATCCTCTCTTCGAATCGCTCCTTCGGATACTGGGACCCGAGATCCGTTCTCTTAAGAAAACCGATATACTCCTCCGCTGAAATGCGTTCTTCCCTGATAGTGATCTCTTTGTTGTCCATAGAAACAGCATCCGCCTTCAAAACAGTTTTTTGTTGCTTTGATTATATAACTGAACGGTCTGATCGCCCAAATTACCAGTTTTTTACCACTCCACCCAGGATCGGTATTACAGAAATATGGTAGAATCAACAATTATGGAGAAGATATATGAAAACAAACATGCAAAGATAAATGCATTCGCAAAGGGCTTTGTTGGAGCTCTGTTGGTTTTTGTATTGGGGCTCATCCGTTTATTGCTCTCAAAAGACAAAAAGATCGATCCATACTATGCCGGCGGTTTGCTGGCTGTCGGTGCTCTCTTAGGCATCGTGATAGGGACCGTTAATGCCGTCAGGATGCGTCCTGTAAAGATAATCGTCCGTGATGATCAGATAGACGTGACCCGCGGGAAAGCTCATGGGACATACAGTTTAGAAGATTTCATAAGATGTTCCCGATCTGTCAGGAACAACGGCCGGAGCGGCAATAAAGTGATCCGGGATATCGTGATCAGAGGCGATGACGGAGAAGAACTCTATATCGAATGTGATGGTTTCACTGATTCAGAGTTCGCAAAAATGTCAGATGATCTTACTAAGCTGAAACGTTCGACCGTACAGCAGAGCGAAGAATTGTCCGAAGACATCGAGGTTGGAAAAAGACCTTTATTAGAGAATGGGCGTTTTGCCGGAGATTATGAGTTCAAACTGAAGGGCATCAACGGAGTACTGATCTTTTTTTGCTGTTCCTTTGCACTTCTTCTGGCTGTAGAGGTATTGCTGTTGTTTTATGGTAAATCCAATGCATTGGCGATCAAGCTTCTATTATTCTCTATAATCCCTTTAATCGCACTGTTAGCACTTATATATCTTCTCAAGATCTACATCCCCCGCTCTTATCAGAAGATGACAGTAAAGAGCTTAGAGATTGGTTCTTTTGATCTGGTTATCAATGACGAATCAATACCTTTCTCAAAGATCCAAAAGATCGAGATCGATGATCCCTATCTTACAAAC
>JAGAFH010000071.1 GCA_017612755.1 Clostridiales bacterium | reverse complement strand
CAGCTGGTGCAAGGTATCGGTCGGCGGAAAAACCGGGTATATGATGACAAAATATATCCGTACGGAATAACGGGCGGGCAGGTCAGCCCACCAGCCGGAAACCCTTTGCGGAAAGGGTTTCCTTTATTTTTTGGATATGATGACACCATTTTTGAATTTGTTTCGTTATTATAATAAGGGTATAATATCCGCGTATGGAAAGCGTAGGAAGATCGATCAAGAGGACTGCCGGAAATCTCCGCAAGAATAAGTTCCTTTTCGAGGAGCTGGTCAAGAGGGATTTTGAGCAGAAGTACAAAAGGACCATCCTTGGCATGGGATGGAGTGTACTTGCACCCCTTCTGCAGCTCTTTGTCATGAAGATCGTCTTCACTGAATTTTTCGGAAGGAATACGCCCCACTTCACCATGTACCTTCTTTCCGGTAACGTGGTAATGAGTTACTACAAGGAAGCTACCAAGAATGGCATGACGAGCCTTGTGAGCAACTCCAGTATCATCACGAAGATCAATGTTCCCAAGTATCTCTTCCTGTTCTCGAAGAATGTGTCGGCCCTGGTAAATATGGGGCTTACGATGATCGTCTTCTTCTTTTTCTGTATCATCGACCACATTACTTTCCATGTGAATTTTGTAATGCTCCTTTATCCCATCATCTGTCTCCTGATACTCAATCTGGGCGTAGGCATGATCCTTTCCGCCCTCTATGTTTTCTTCAGGGACATTACTTATCTTTATGATATATTCCTGACGATCCTTACGTATCTGTCAGCTATCTTCTATACCCTCGACAGATTTGATGCGAAAGTATAGAGGATGTTCCTTTTAAATCCGGTATATGTCATCATCAAATATTTCCGTACGCTCGTCATCGACGGGCAGGTCCCGTCCCTTCAGTACCACATGCTCTGTATGGGATATGCGTTATTCTTCTTTATCATAGGCTGTATATTCTACAAGGCCTTTAATAAGAGATTCGTTTACTACTTCTGATGAGGTCTCTATGTCAGTCATCGAATGTAACAACGTCAGCATAAAGTACATAACCGGAGACCTTAAGGCAATAGGCCTTAAGGAATATGTCGTAAGAAGGCTCACCAACAACTATCACATAACTGAGTTCTGGGCTGACAGGAATATCACCTTCTCCATCGAAGAGGGAGATATGCTGGGTATCATCGGTTCCAACGGCGCCGGCAAGAGCACCCTTCTTAAAGCTATTACCGGGATCATGGTCCCTTCTGAAGGTTCCGTAAAGGTCAAGGGAAACATAGCTGCCCTTCTTGAGCTGGCCAGCGGATTTGACGGCAATATGACTGTCAAGGAAAATGCTTATCTCAGAGGTGCCATGCTGGGATACACGAGAGAATTTATGAACCAGAAGTATAAGGAGATCATCGAGTTTTCTGAACTTGGTGACTTCGAGGACTATATGTTCAAGCAGCTCAGCAGCGGTATGAAGAGCCGTCTTGCTTTCGCTATCGCCTGTCTGGTAGAACCGGACATCCTGATCCTGGATGAGGTACTGAGCGTAGGTGACGGAGCTTTCCGTAAAAAGAGCGGAGACAAGATGAAAGAGATCCTGGCCAGCGGTGTTACCGGTATCCTGGTCTCCCATTCTCTTTCCCAGGTAAGAGAACTGGCCACAAAGATCTTATGGCTCGATCACGGCAAGCAGGTCCTTTTTACCGATGATGTGGAGACCGCATGTAACGCCTATGGAGAGTTCCTGGAGACAAAGGTGCTCCCCACCAACTGGGAAGAGACGGAAAAGCTGTCGCTGGATTACATCGAGCGTGTCAGGAACGAGAGGGAAGAGAAGAGGGCCAAGGAGATAAGTAAGCTTGAGAAGATCCTGGAACAGGGCGATAAAGATACTGCCGTTGAGGCGGCTATCAAGATAATCTCGCATCGCACGCCGGAACTTCTGGACCTGGATGAGATAAGAAAATGGAGAGAGGAAAACAACAGCTAAGCGGTTGATTTTCCTTTCCTTATTGATACAATGACATTTGGAAAAAATAAGGAGAAGATAGTAGAGAGATGTCAGTATTAACGGCGTTATACATGATAACCATCAGACCTCTGGAACTTCTGTTCGAGGTCATTTTTGCGTTGTCTTACAAGATAGTTCCCAATCCCGGGATCAACCTGCTCATCATGAGCCTCCTGATCAATTTCCTGGTGCTTCCCCTTTACAACAGGGCTGACAAGCTTCAGGCGGAAACGAGAAAGACTGAAGAAAGGCTTTCTCCCATGATCGAGCATATCAAGAAGTACTTTAAGGGTGACGAGCGTATAATGATGCTTCAGACCTACTATGATCAGAATCATTACCATCCTCTCTCAGCTCTTAAGAGCTCCATTTCCCTCGTCCTTCAGATCCCTTTCTTTATGGCAGCCTACAGATTCCTGTCAAATCTCCCCCTTCTTCAGGGCGAGGCTTTAGGGCCCATCAAGGATCTGTCCCTTCCTGATCACCTTATAGTTATAGGCGGTATTACATTAAATCTCCTGCCTATCGCCATGACCGTGATCAATATCGTTTCCTGTGAGATATATACGAAGGGACAGCCTTTCAAGTCCAAGATAACCATGTATGTTATGGCTCTCTTCTTCCTGGTCTTCCTTTACACATGTCCCTCAGGACTTGTTCTTTACTGGACGCTCAATAATGTGTTTTCCCTCTTT
>JAGAFH010000070.1 GCA_017612755.1 Clostridiales bacterium | reverse complement strand
TAAAGACGGTAACTGGCTTCGTGCGAAATTCATCGCAGCCAAGCGCGACAGCGCCGGTAAGCCCACACATCTCCTCTACCTCACGGAGTATATCACTGCTGAAAAAGCAGAACGTGACAGACTGGTAGACGCATCCGAACGGGCCCTTGCTGCCAGTGAGGCCAAGTCCTCCTTCCTGTCCAACATGTCCCATGAGATCAGGACCCCCATCAATGCCGTTCTGGGTATGAACGAGATGATCCTGCGGGAATGTGATGACCAGAATATCCTGCGATATTCCGAAAGTATAAGAACAGCAGGATCCACCTTGCTTGGCCTTGTTAACGACATTTTAGACTTTTCAAAGATCGAAGCGGGAAAGATGGAGATCATTCCTGTAGATTATGACCTCTCTTCTGTCATAAATGACCTGGTAAATATGATCCAGACCAAGGCCGACGCCAAGGGCCTTAAACTGGAACTTGAGATCGATAAGAAAGTGCCTAAGCTTCTTCACGGTGATGAAGTCCGGATCAAGCAGGTAGTCACCAACATTCTGACCAACGCAGTAAAATATACGGAAAAAGGTATTGTTACCTTATGCCTTGCTTATGAAATAGTATCCGACGATCCTGACTCTGTTATGCTTAATGTGGCGGTTAAGGATACAGGTATCGGCATCAAGCAGGAAGATATGCAGAAGCTCTTCTCCGAATTCGACCGTATAGAGGAAGAGAGAAACCGCCATGTTGAGGGCACAGGCCTTGGAATGAGCATAACCAAACGTCTCCTTGAGATGATGGGATCATCCCTTCAGGTAGAGAGTATCTATGGGCTGGGCTCCAAGTTTTCCTTCAGTCTGAAGCAAACCGTAGTTAAGTGGGAAGAAATAGGGGATTATGAGGCCGCCTATAAAGCATCCCTGGCCAGCCGGGGCAAGTATCATGAAAGATTTCGTGCCCCCGAAGCCCGGATCCTGGTGGTAGATGATACCCCCATGAATCTTGAGGTTATCACAAACCTGCTTAAAACAACGGGTGTTAAGATAGAGACGGCTGAGAGCGGTGAGGAAGCCCTGTCTCTTGCCTTTGATAAAAAGTATGATGTCATTTTCCTTGACCATATGATGCCGGACAAGGATGGTATAGAAACCCTGCAGGAAATGCGCTCCCGTACCAATGACCCCAATCTTGGGACGCCGGTAATCTGTCTTACCGCAAATGCCATATCAGGTGCCCGGGAGAAATACCTGGCCGCGGGATTTGACAATTACCTTACCAAGCCCATCGATTCCGTCAAGCTGGAGGAAATGCTCATCTCCTATCTGCCGGAGGAAAAGGTCCTTACATCAGAACCGGAGCCGGAAGCCGAGACCCCGGGGAATGAACGGACACCAGCGCTGCCGGACTGCATCAGAGCTATCTCCGAGATAGATACTCAGGCAGGTATAAAAAACTGCGGAGATATAGAAGGCTACCTGAATACAATAAAGATATATGCCAGGACTGTGAAGGATAATGCGGACGCCTTGGAGCAATTGTGGAAAGACTGGGACCTCAAAAATGTAACCATTAAGATACATGCCCTTAAGTCTTCTTCCCGGATCATCGGGGCTGCCGGTCTGGGAGAACTGGCCCAGGACCTTGAAAATGCGGGGAATGACGGAGACCTTGATAAGATCGGTGCCGGAATAGATGAGCTTCTTAGCCGCTACAGAAAGATCGGGGAGGAGCTTTCACCCTTACTTTCAGATGAGGAGCCCGATGAAAGCAACCTGAAAGCAATAAGCGAGGATGAGCTTAAGGAGCTCTACACCGCCATAAAAGAATTCATTTCCGTAAGCGACTATGACAGCGTAATAGATCTTATCGAAAGGCTTAAAGATTACAGGGTTCCGGATAAGGAACAGAACCGCCGCCAGGCCCTGATAGAAGCGGCGGACGAGATAAGATACGAGGACATTAAAGATATACTCGAAAAGGAGGATGGTCATGTCTAACAGAATATCCATCATAAGTGAAGGACAAACATTTATGACAGAAACCCTTAGCAAAAACCTTCAGCAGGCCGGTTTTGAGGTAACTGTCATAGCTGCAAACGTTGATGATGTGGAGCGATACAGAGGGCAGACCGACTTTTTTCTGGTCTATGCTGGTGAATATGTATCCAGGTGTAGGAGCCTTTTTGTCTATTTGAAGGATGTATGTTCCGAAGATGAGAAAATGATAAGTGTTATAGGATACCCACAGGATATAGCCGATGTAGAAGAAATAGTCTCTTCCACTTATTTGGCCCTGCGAATTGAGCGTCCCTTCGATATGAAAGATCTGATCTCAAAATTCGAACAGCTCCGGGAGACGGATGAGACGAGGAAATCCCGCAAGCATATCCTTTTGATCGATGATGACCTTGCGTATCTTAAGATGGTACAGGGATGGCTATCATCCAAGTACAGGGTTACTTTGGCCAAATCAGGCATGCAGGCCATCACCTTTATTGCCAGTCATATCCCGGATCTGATACTCCTGGATTATGAGATGCCCATAACCACCGGCCCCAAGGTAATGGAAATGATACGAAGCGAGCCGGGCTCCGAAGGGATCCCCATCATTTTTCTTACGGGAAAGTCCGATAAGGAAAGCGTAATGAGTGTCATGGCCCTTAAGCCCCAGGGATACATGCTGAAGAGCTCGCCTAAGAAGCAGATATTAGATACCATCGACAACTTCTTCGAGACGAGAAAGTGGCAAGTGTGACTATGCTGGAAAAT
>JAGAFH010000069.1 GCA_017612755.1 Clostridiales bacterium | reverse complement strand
GGATGTAAATAACATCAGCCGTTCTGAAGTCTCTCGATAAGAGTCCAGAGGGAGGAAGCAGAATTAAAGTTATCGGGGATGATCTCCTCTGCGGGGATCATGACTCCGAGTCTCTCATCGACTTCAGCCACTATGGTAACGATATCAAACGAATCGATGATCCTGTCGTCCACCAGTGTGGTGCAGGTCTCATAATCCACATCTGAATGGAGCTCTTCAAGTATCTCAATAAGTTCTTTCATGAACTCTTCCTCCTTACGTTCCTTCGGTGGCAAGTCTCTTCCTGTCGATCTTGCCGTTGGGGGTCAGGGGCATCTCATCCAGCCTTATGACCTTATGGGGGAGCATATATCTGGGAAGGCCTTCCTTAAGCTGCGACTCAAGATCCTCCTTTTCGATCTCTCCCGTGTAATAAAGACTTATCCTGTCCTTTATCTTATCAAAAACAGCGCAGCAGAGGACCACTTTTTCCACTCTTGAGACCATAGCCTCGATCTCACCCAGTTCTATCCTGTGGCCCATGTGCTTTATCTGGTGGTCTTTCCTGGAGCAGAAGACAAGTTCTCCCAGATCGTTTCTGTAGGCGATATCCCCTGTCCTGTAGATAAGTTCCCTGTACCTGTCGTTTAAGGGATTCTCCGTAAAGGATTCATCGGTCCTGGTCCTGTCCTTATAGTAGCCCAGGGTCAGGGCGGTTCCCCTTATGCAGATCTCCCCCCTGTCAGACCGCTTGTCGTTTTCGTCCAGAAGGATAATGTCCGTATTGGAGAAAGGTCCTCCGATGGGGATCATATCCCCTTCCTCAAAGTCCCTGTCCACTTCATACCAGCAGCTCATGCCCGTAGCTTCCGTAGGACCGTAGAGGTTGATGAACCTTGTATCCGGAAGAGCTTCCCTCCAGCGCTTAAACTGCTTTATGGGAAAGACCTCAGATCCGAAAGCAATGGTCCTTAAGTACTGAGGCTTCGTCTTTGCCAGCACGTTAAGTCCGGAGATCATGGTAAGGGCCGAGACCACCCAGCAGATGGTATTTATCTTCTTTTCGTTCAGAAACTCCACCAGCTTTACGGGGAACATAAAGAGCTGCTTGGGGATGATCACTGCAGACGCGCCGAACTTGATGGTGGGATAAAGCTCCTTAAGGCACGCATCAAAATAGAAGGGGCTCTGGTTTCCGAATCTCGTATCCCTGTCCACCTTCAGGACCTCCGACAGATCCTCTATATAATCGATGACACTCCTGTGGCAGGCCACTACTCCCTTGGGGACTCCTGTAGAGCCGGAGGTGAACACCACGTAGATGGGATCCGTATCTATCTGCCTTGACCTGATGGTCGAAAGGGCATCATCATCTTCAGGGAAAGAAGCTGCCTCATCATAGTCAGCCACAAGTCCGTCAAAGCCCAGCTTTGATGCAGCTTCCTTCGTATCCTTATCGCAGATCATGAGTCCCGCGTCCAGTGTCTCAAGGATAAGGTCGGTCCTGAGCTTCGGCATCTCCTCGTCGATTGGAACATAATAGCATCCCCCGTAGACAGATCCGAAAAAAGCCGTAACAGCTTCAGGGGTCTTCTTCATAAAGATGATGACAGGCTCGTTATAAAGACCTTTGGAAGCGATAAAGCTTCCTATGGATCTTGATCTTCTGTAGACCTGCTCAAAGGTAAGGCCGTGAGTTTCGTCTTCATAGGCGGTCTTATCCGGCACTTCCTTAACTGTATGTTCAAGGTATTCAAGAACGTTCTTCTGTCTCAACCTTTTATCTTCCCTTCGCACGATCTTACCGACTCTTCAGCCAGCACTTCAAGTATATCAAAACAGTCAGCGGGCAGATCATGATATCTCTTTACCAGCGAAAGTTCCGTACATCCCAGTATAAAGACTTCAGCTCCCTTTGACCTCAGATGTTCCCTGATCCGGTTGAACCTGTCAATATCGGGGACGATGCCCGCCTTCACCTCATCGTAGATAAGAGCCATGACTTCCTTCTGGTACTCAGGGTCGGGAAAGACAGGAGTGACATTATGGTCTTCCAGTACTCCTCCTAAGATCCCGGCCTTGAGGCTTCCGTCCGTAGCCATGATACCTGCCTTCTTTATACCTGACGAAAAAAGTCTTTTCGCTGTTTCATCCACCCCGTAGATAACAGGGATGCCCAGTTCCTCCGTAAGTCTCTCCTTAAAGATGCGGGCGGTGATACAGGGAATGGCGATAACCGATGCGCCTAAGTACTTAAGTTCCTTTCCTATCCTCAGAAGGTCCGGATAAGGGTCAGGATTACTGTTATCCAGGATATAGGAAGTCCTGTCAGGGATCTGTGGGCAGCTGTGGATGATGGTCTCTATGTGGTCTTTGTCACAGCCGGCATCTGTCTTACTTACAAGAAGCTCCATAAAGTAAGCTGTGGCCATGGGACCCAGGCCTCCGATCACTCCAAGGATCCTGCTCATTCCTCTTCTTCCTCCCTTATGGTCATGTTATAAAAATCAAGTCTGTCCTGAACAGATTCTGTAGCTCTCGGGGGAAGATCTGCTTCCGTGTCAAATCTGTGGGACCAGTCGAGTTCATCGTCTGTTCTCATATACCAGTATCCGTCATGCTCAAAGGAAGGAGAGGAGTCACAGTGATACCACTGGCCGTCCAGATATACAAGATTCCAGAAGTGGCATGATGTCTCGGCGGGATATCTCTCAACACAGAGATTGTCGATGCCTGCCACATCAAAGAGGGCCTTACAGCAGGCATAGTAGGTGAAGCAGTCCCCCTGAAGGGTGGTAAATCCCTCATATGCTCCTATGGTCCAGTCGTTCTTATTTGATGTACCTATATAGTGGATATTGTTCCTCGCCCAGTTCATTATCCGGAAACCGATCTCGATATCGGTCAGTTCCTGACCTTCCGTGATCTGATCCAGTACCTCCTGTGCCAGTTCATAGACTATCTCAGGCTCCACATAATCTTCGGGCTTCGTCCGCATGGTCAGGTATACGGTAGTGGATGTGGAATTCCCATATTCATCAGTTGCGGTATAGACCACCGGATATGTTCCGTCCGCAGAGGTATTGACGGCGGAAGTATCGATCTCCAGCTGGGGGTCCGGATCATAGTTGTCCGTTACATAGACCCCGTCCCTGTAGATGATGGTATCGCCGATAAAATATTCCATGTCATGGGGACCGTAGATCAGGGGAGCATTATGGTCGTCAGTTATGGTGAAGGGAACGTGGATAACGTTAACATTCCCGTAGGCATCCTCCAGCTTTACGGGGATCAGCTTTTCGCCACCCTGGCTTATGTCAGGAGACTCCTCATAATAGGAGATGGTAACATCCGCCAGATCGTAAACATTCTCCACGCACTCCGACGGATCCGGGAGCCTGTCCGTATATACGCTCTGGGGGACGGCAACAGCAGTAGGGGCTGTAGTATCTACGATATTGAGGACCACGGGTACTGTAAACTTCCAGATAAGGATCTTGATGCCGTATGATCCGGGAACAGAAGTATCTATCTGTGAAACGTCTGTTATAAAAGACGTCCTGTCAAAGACTTCCCCGTTTTGGAAAAACAGGCTCAAGCCTATCCTGCTTCCGGTCTCGATGGTGACCTCGGGAAGTATCTTAGCCTTCTGTTTTTCTATGTGGTTTTTAACGGCAAATATATCAAGGAGCAGGAAAATTATCAGGAGCAGTACCAGGACTGCTTTTCCCGAACTCTTCTTTCTTCTTTTCTTCCTTCTGTCAGAAGACAAAGCCCTCTCCTCCGGTTACTCTTTATCAGATCCTTTGGCTTCCTCTATCATCAGGTCGATACCTGTATCTGCATTGGGATAATCCCCGGTAAAACATGCATCACAGAACTTGTGTCCCTCTTCACAGATCATCTCACCGAGAGATCCGACTTCAAGATAACCAAGAGAATCCGCTCCTATTATCTCACAAATCTCGGGAACTGTATGCTGACATGCGATAAGGGCATCACAGGAGGGCACGTCAGTACCATAGTAGCAGGGATGGGTGAAGGGCGGTGACGAGATCCTGACATGGACCTCTGTCGCACCCGCGTGCCTCAGCATCTTCACGATATTGGCAATGGTGGTACCTCTTACGATGGAGTCGTCTATCATAACGACTCTCTTTCCCTTTACCGCAGTATCGATAGGATTGAGCTTGATCCTGACAGACTGCTTCCTGAGCTGCTGGGAGGGCTTGATAAATGTCCTTCCCACGTAATTATTCTTAACAAATCCCTTCTCATATCTGATGCCGGATTCAAGTGAATAACCGAGGGCGGCGTCGATACCCGACTCGGGAACTCCGATAACGATATCCGCATCAACCGGATGCTGTCTCGCAAGAAGCCTTCCGGCCCGGATCCTGGACTCATAGACTGAGATACCGTCCATTACGCTGTCGGGTCTTGCGAAGTATATATATTCAAAGATGCATTTCGCAAATCTTCTGGGCTCTATGAAATCTTCCCTTATGCCTTCATCATCAACGATAACGATCTCGCCGGGCTTTATATCCCTTACATACTCAGCGCCTGAGGCAGCCAGGGCACAGGTCTCTGATGCAAAGACTACCGAGTTTCCGATCTTACCCATAACAAGAGGCTTAAGACCGTATGGATCCCTGGCAGCAATGAGCTTTCTGGGGCTCATTACGAGGAGGGCATATCCACCCTCGATCTGGTTCATGACTTCCTTTACGGAATATTCGACAGAAGGAGAAGAAGACCTGCTCTTAGCCAGCATATAGGCGATGACCTCGGAATCAACGGTGGTCCTGAAGATAGCGCCTTCATCCTCCAGCTTTCTCTTAAGGGAGATACAGTTGGTGAGATTTCCGTTGTGGGCGATGGATAATGTACCCTTTACATACTGGGTCACCAGGGGCTGGGCATTTTCCTTAGTGCTGGCTCCTGTGGTGGAATATCTTACGTGTCCTATGGCGATGGAACCCTCTAAAGAGGAGAGCTTTTCTGCGGAAAAGACTTCGCTTACAAGGCCCATGTCCTTCATAAGACTGATATTGCCGTCATTGTTGATAGCTATACCGCAGCTTTCCTGTCCTCTGTGCTGCAGTGAGAAAAGACCGTAGTAAACAAGCGGGGCTATATCAAGCCCGTCACGGTCAAATATACCGAAAACACCGCATTCCTCGTGCATATGGCCTCCGAAGGTTTTCTTCAAACGATTATGATTTTAGCACTCGTATCCTTTATAATCTATAAATATGGAGCTCGAAAAGATTATTTCTACATATGCACAATGCAGACTGTGTCCCAGGGAATGTAATGTAGACCGATTATCAAAAAAGACCGGTTTCTGCAGGATGGGAAAAGACATGGTGGTAAACCTGTCCATGCTCCATTTCGGAGAGGAACCTCCCATCACAGGCACCAGGGGTTCGGGCGCAGTTTTTTTCGAAGGGTGTACCCTGGGATGTCCTTTCTGCCAGAACTATAAGATATCGAGGGGCAATACGGGGAAGGGAAAGATATATACCCCGGATCAGCTGGCAGATGAGTTCTTACGGCTTGAGAGCCTGGGGGCCCACAACATCAACCTGGTGACTCCCATGCACTTTGCTCCGGAAGTATCCCTTTCCATCGGAAGGGCAAAGGATCTGGGCCTTAAGGTCCCGGTTCTCATAAATACCGGAGGCTACGACAAAGTAGAGACCCTGAAACTCTTTGAGGGGCTGGTGGATATCTACCTGCCGGACATGAAGTTTTATTCTGACAGACTATCCTATGAGATATTAAAAGTAAAAGATTACCGGAAGGTCTGCGAAAAGGCTCTTGAGGAAATGTACAGGCAGACCGGTCCCGCAGTAACAGACGAAAACGGCATCATGAAAAAAGGTATGATCGTCAGGCATCTCATGATCCCGGGACAGCTCTTTGACACAAAGAAAGTCCTGGACTTTCTGACAGAGCGGTACTTCAATAAGATCTATATAAGCCTGATGAACCAGTATACTCCCATGCCACAGCTTGAAAAACTGAAAGTGCCGGAATACTTAAAAAGGAAACTCCCGGAGGGTCACTACCGCGCCGCCACAGACCACCTGATCCTTTCAGGACACGAACTGTTCTTTACGCAGGAAGAAGACGCTTCGGGAGATCTTATGATACCCGGTTTTAACTGATGATCAGATATTCTGATCGATCCACTGCCCAAGAGCCGGAAGCGGCTTAAATCCGATGCTGTCAGCTGCCACTTCACCGTTCTTAAAGAGCTTTACCGCAGGAATGCTGCTGATGCCGAACTTCATGGCAAGCTCCTCATTCTCATCAACATTGACCTTTCCTACCTTCACCTTGCCCTCATAGACTTCGGCGATCTGGGATACTACAGGGCCCAGCATCTTACAGGGGCCGCACCAGGGAGCCCAGAAATCCACCAGGACCGGCAGATCGGAATCAAGGACCTCAGACTTAAAATTATCCATAGTTAAAACGATCTCAGACATAGGACATATCTCCTTTCACTTTATGAATCTATTTTATAATGATTCTAAATTAAGGTCAACAGGAAAACCGTACGATAGAGCATAAAAAAAGATCCGGAACTTTCCGGATCTAAGTGGAGCGGGATACGAGATTCGAACTCGCGACTTTCACCTTGGCAAGGTGACACTCTACCACTGAGTTAATCCCGCGTGATTAGCGACGAAAGATATTATATGGGGGCAAAAGGTATTTGTCAATAAAAAATACCATATATTTTGCTTTTAATGATCTAAGTGGTACAATGCATTTGCAAAAACGGATGGAGGGATAAAATGAAAAAGCCCAAGAAAAAGCTTCCTGAAGCAATAACTTTCATAATCATAATGCTCGTAGCAGCGATCATTACATTTGCGGTCATATTTGTTGTCGCATATGCCAAAGGTCTTACGAGAAACGCATTTTCGAAACCTACCGAAGAGGAGATCGAATTCCCTGATGATATCGACGATATAACGGAATCCACAGCCGCTCCCACAGAAGACAATTCCGTCTATGACCAGTGCCAGGATATCGTAGACGTCTGCGCTACCATCACTGAACTTGCCAATAACGAGGAACTGGAAGTCACCATGACCGATGACGGCAATTTCATCTACCAGAATGAAGAATATAAGCTGGTATCCATCCCGGAGAGCGCAGAATACACAAGACAGGTATTCTACTATCATAACGGAGTCCTGATCGCAGCCAGCTACTTTACAAATGACGGTTCCACCGAATTCTTCTTCAGTAACGGATCTCTGATCATCTGGAGAATGATGGATGCCCAGGGAACAGAACTCGAGTCCCATACTGACAGGGAAGATCCCCAGTTCACCACATGGGAGCAGGAAGTAACTTCCGCAGCATCAGCTTTCTGATATAAGATATAAAGCGATAATTAAAAGTGACAGTTGGGGACGGTTCTCAACTGTCACTTTTTATGTGACACCAAGAGAACCGTCCCCAGCTCTGTCACTTATATGGAGCAGGCTACGGGGCTCGAACCCGCGGCATTCAGCTTGGGAAGCTGACACTCTACCAACTGAGTTAAGCCTGCATCTTCGGAGCAAGGCGGATATGTCCGCTATTACAAAAATCTATAAAATCATAACACATCTCATGGGTAAAATCACCTTTTTTGTATGGCACCCAGAACTGGTTGTCGGAGAAGTTTGCCCACACCAGAAGATATGCGCACCTAACTCCCGCATCGTCGAGGAACAGGGATTCCAGAAGCTTTGTATACCAGTTCTTCACTGCATTTCCTGAAGGAGCCAGCCCCTCGTAATAACCGGCTTTGGGGTTGGAATCAAGGGTCCTGGCGCCAACTTCGGTGATGGCATATACCTTACCGTGGTTCTCGGCGCACTCAGATATGACCTTGAGGGAATCCACAAGGGATGTGAAGAAACCGTCATTCTCCGAAGGCCTGTCATTATACTGGTCCAGCCCCATGATATCCACATAATCATCCCCCGGATATCTCTCCATATACTGCTCCGCCGAATGGATCTGACCGTTGGGAGAATAGCAGTAAAGAAAATTCTTTATCCCGCAGAAGTTGCTCAAGTAGTCGATGGTATATCTGAAAAGCTCTATATACTTTTCCGCAGAAAGATTCTTTCCGCCCCACCAGAACCAGTCGCCGTTACACTCATGGAAGGGCCTGAAGATCATGGGGATCCTGTCACCGTAAAGATCAACGCATTCCTTTGCGAAATCAGCTATCTCATTAAGGAACCTTATATACTTTCCGTTAAGGTCCCCTCCGGGCAGGATCCTCTCACCTACATTTCCGTCGGTGACATTGGGAGAATAATCATAAAAATCCTTACCCCCGAGAGAGAAGTTGGGCATGTGGGATGAAAGGGTGATGATCACGCCTTCCCTGTGAAGCTGCTTAACTGTCTTTATAAGGTCCGCCTTGTTTCCTTCATATCCGAAAAAGCCGAGAGTATCTACTCCCGCCACCGCAGGATGTACACCTGTCAGATTCTTTACATCAGACTGGGTTCCGTCCCGTTTTGTAATACTCACTCCGATATGTCCGGCATTCTGATGGCCGAATAAGATCGAATCGGAATACGCTTCGTCTTCCAATCTCTCAAGAAGTGATATAGCAGCAGGCTCTCTGATATCCCGGTCCATAGTCTTTACTTGAATTTTTTCTGGAAATCTCCGAAGGGATCGGAGATATCTGAAATATCTCCTCCCAGGTGCTGTATCGCAGACATCATCTCGTAGAAAAGATCTCTCGAGATAGTGTCCTGATGACGGTTTATATAGCTCTTGAGCATGGGGACCGCCTTTATGTCGCCATAGTCGGCAAGACAGATAACGGCATAGATCTTATTGTTCATGAAACGGAATGCCATACGGAGAGCATCATAGATCTCATCCTTATGATCTTCCTTACCGATATTTGTGAGCATGATCACCAGATCCTCACAAGGTCCCTCAAGGCCCGTTTCCTTCCTCTCCTCCAGGATGGAGATCATAAGAGGAACGGACTCGGAAGGAAATGCCTCGACATACTCGGCTACTGAATCGGCAACAAAATCAGGTACCTTTTCATAGCTCATAAACCTGTCTATGACCATAGAAAGAAGACCTGACTCCTTCATGGATGCAAGGATCCTGAAGCAGGCCTTTACCTTCTGGAACTCCATTTCAAAGAGAGCATCCTCATCGGAAAGC
>JAGAFH010000068.1 GCA_017612755.1 Clostridiales bacterium | reverse complement strand
AATCTGTATCCTGGCTGAACATCATGATATTGGAGCTGACAGCCAGATCATAAAGGTAAGCCTTCTGGGCATCATAGGCCGCAGACTCATCCATGTTATGGGTAGTGAAATAGTCTCCCCTTATCCAGGTTCCCCGGAGCATCCTGGGGATGGTGGAGAACATGGTGTCAAACCTTATCTCCCTGTTAGGGACTACGGGCTTAAATATGCTATTCCTTTCCGGCTTTTTGGCAAACAGATCATATTCACCACTGACAGCTGAGATCTTTGCGGACATGCTGACCATGTAGTAGTCGCCGATCCTGGGACTTTTGGAAGTCGCCCTGGCCACCATCTTTGAAAGGTAGTTTCTGCCAAAGGTATCGCCGGCCTCAATAAAAGTGACTAATCCTTTTCTGGAAACGATCTTGTTAGCCCTGTTAAAGTCCTTTGCGATACTGCCGGATGATATATAGAAAACGCCGCCTTTGCTGCTGGCAAAGGACTTCAGATATTCTTTTTCCGAGGGAGCAAATACAATATATCCCACATCCTCGCGGATATCCTGGGCCAGAAGGGAATCCAGGCTTTTCCTGTTAAGATCATCCCTTTCTGACATAAACAAAAGAACAGTCAGTCTTCTGCTCTTTATCGACGCTTCGTTGTCCAAAGAACTACCCCCGTAAATGGAAAGTTTACATTTGGATTTATATTATATCAAAGGAAAAACACTGTCAATTCAACAGATACAAGGTCTTTGAGGGGTCAGGGGGAGCCTGTCAGGCAACCGGTTTCTTACATCTCCCGACCTGCCCGGCGTCAAAATTCTCAAATAATTCTCAAGCGGAGGCCAAAACGAGAAAAAAATGAGAAATTCTTTGGTTTTTCTCAAATATTTCTCAAACGGAGGCTCAAATGAGAACAAATTGAGAATATATCAGATTATGAATGGCTCGAAATAGATATGATGTTCCCGGTCTTTTTCCGAAGGGATACTTTCGTAGTCTCCATAGAGGTTTCTAAGATAATCAGAAGTGCCTCCCGGAACACAGGTCTTTACCCCTTCAAAAGTCACTTCTGAAAGCTTGAGGTAGGGATCCCTCTTATATGTCTCCCCGAAAAAGTGAAGCCTTCCCGTAGGGATAGTGATAAAGCGGGAATCATTATCCCCGCACTTTGAATACCACCTGTCGCCTTTGGCCACCATCTTATCCAAGGATCTGCCGGAATAAAGGACCCCCACAGCCACCTTAAGTCCAGTCACGAACCTAAGCTTTTTACTGCCGCTGTCCTTGGCGAACTTAGTAAGGAAAACCCTGTCTTTGTAAAATTTCCTGTAGGAGACTGCAAAGCCGAAGTACATGCAGCCCACGCCGTGAAGGAACCTTTTAAGGCCATTGTCGTAGGTATTCTCGATAACGAATATATCAACAGGAAGTCCGCACTCGGTATTTCCTGAATCATCCCGGTTCTTAACGGACGTACCCTTCATCCTGATCTGGGTAAAGAGAAGGTTATATCCTTCTGTCTTCCCGGGAGTCCTGATCCAGTACTTGTCACCGTAGTTCTTCTCTATAGAGGAGATGAGAGCATCAAACGAATCCCTGGTGACCATAAGATCTATATCGTCATCCCAGGGGATGATCCCTTTGTTCCTGACAGCCCCTAAAGCAGATCCGCCACCCAGGATAAGCCTGACCCCCACCTTGTCTGCAGCATCCGATATATCAGAGAACATCTCCTTAAGCTTCTGCTGTATGAGCTTAAGCTGGTCATCCGAGATCTCTACGCTTCCCGGAATACTGACATGACGTATCTCGTCGGCTGTGGAAAAAGCTGCCATCTTATTCTTCCCAGTATGCTATAAGCCTTCTGAACATCTCGGGCAGATCATATCTGGGAGCCCATCCCAGATCTCTCATCTTCTGTCCCGAAAGCCTCATCTTGGTCTCAGGAGGATAACCGTACTTATTGTCCGTGGGGATATCAAATACCACAGAGATCTTGCCCTCTCCCAGATCATCAGCTACTAACGAAGCCACTTCCCTGATCATCATGGAAGTGTTCTCATTAACGATATTGTAGGACTGTCCTGACTCACCCTTTGTAAGAAGGGTAAGGATGCCTTCTACCACATCAGCAGTGTAGCAATAGTTCCCTACAGATCCGCCTTTAGTATGAAGGACGATATCTTCTCCGTTTATCAGGCACCTTGCAAACTGGGCAAATACCCTTGTATCGGTGGACGGTACTCCGGCGCCAAATGTCTGGGCCAGTCTCGCCATCTTGACGGGAACTCCGAATTCCGAAAAATAAGACTCACAGAGCAGCTCACATATCCTCTTCCCTTCGGAATAAGAGCTTCTCACGTTATGGACATTTATATAGCCCAGCTTTTCTTCGGTTATGGGATTATCCTCCTCTTTGGTGGAACCGTATACTTCCATGGAGGACACGTAGACAACGGACTTAACATCACATCTTCTGGCCAGTTCCATCACCTGTCTTGTGCCCTCATAGGAGATATGGATAGTCTCCACGGGATTTGTGACCATGTACTTGGAAGTGGTAACGCTGGCGCAGTGGATGATATAGTCGATCGTACCTTCATATGAGATCTCATCTGTTATATCACCGATAAGGGCAGTAACGCCCTTACTCTCCATATCATCCCCGAAGATCCCCTTTGCCTTCTCTAAGTTTCTTACAGCGATCAGGATCTTTATATCAGCTGAAGAGTTCTCATTGAGATATATGAGAGTCTTGACTATGGACATTCCTACCAGACCCGTATCGCCTGTTACAAGTACAGTTGAACCAAAAAGAGACTT
>JAGAFH010000067.1 GCA_017612755.1 Clostridiales bacterium | reverse complement strand
TCAACCAAAGCTTCCTGATGCTCTATCAACTCATAGTTTTCAAGTCTTATCGCATCATTTGCCCTCCTGCTGGAGATACCGTTCTTTATAGCCGGATATCATATGCTCAGCCACCTTCATATAATGGAGGGTGTCTCTTTTCTCTGTATAGGAGATCTCAGTGTCCCCGACGGACTGATCGGACTTGGTCAGGTCAGGGTCAATCTTCTTCCTGTACTTATGACACTCATCAATATCATTTCCGGTATGGTCTATTCAAAGGAGAGATCTGCCCGCGAAAAGATCCAGATATACGGACTTGCGGCTATCTTCCTCGTTCTTCTTTATACATCACCTTCAGGACTCGTTCTTTACTGGACAGTTAATAACATCTTTTCGCTGTTTAAGAATATAGTGGCATCTGTAAGGAGCAGATATGCAAAAGATCCCGTTTCAAAGGAACAAAAAGAGCCGTTTGCCGGCAACGCCGTATCTTTTGCATCACTTCTTTTCCTGGCTGTCTTTACGGGGGTCTATATCCCTTCGGATATCATCAATTCTTCTGTCGTGGAGTTTTCGGAAAGGGGAGCAACGGATCCTTCGCGTTTTATCGCTTTCTCTTTCTGCCTCGCCGCAGGAGCATTCATTCTTTGGATGGGAGTAATAAGATATCTTCTTACCCCCCGTGGAAAGGATATCTTTTCCGTTATAACCATATCAGCCGTTTTTGTTGCGGTCACGGACTTTATGATGTTTTTTGATGTTTCAAGATATACTCCCAGGCTGGTCCCGGACGATGGATACAAAGGAGCAGAGTTGTCGTCAATAGCCTTGAATATCACAGTCGTTGCCATGATAGTCATGCTTACTTTCATCCTTTTGAGAAACAGGACGGTCTTCTTCAATTATGTTGTTTATATACTCGTTGCGGTCGTTGCTTTTATGGGCGTAAAGAATGTGATCGGGATCCACAGGGCATATGGTGAACTATCCTACATCAAGGAGCAGGAGGCTCCGGCAGAGTTCAAACTCTCCACCGGAGGCAGAAATGTGGTGGTCATCATGATGGACCGTGCCGCGGGATTTTTTGTACCATATATCTTTAACGAGATAGACGGACTTAAAGATGAATATGACGGATTCGTCTTCTATCCAAATACACTTTCCACGGGTGCATTTACCAACAGCGGCTCTCCCGGAGTCTACGGCGGATACGGATATACATCCGCCCACATGGTCGAGCGCGATGGTCTGATAACCACAGAGAGCGTTAATAATGCCCTCAGGGTCATGCCGGTAAACTTCGGGGACAGCGGTTTTGAGGTAACGGTCAGCGACCCCTCATATGCTAACATGAAATGGATCCCGGATCTTTCCATCTATGAGGATCATCCGGAATTTCATACGTATATCACGGAGGGTAAATATCTGGGCGATGATGCGGGCCTTTCAGATGTTCTGGAGAGGAATCTGTTCTGTTACGGTCTGTACAGGGTGTCACCACTGTTCGTAAGAGATCTGATCTTTGACAACGGTCTTTATAACGAGTCCAACAGGGAGTACTCAAATAAGTATTCCCAGACCATAACAGGGGATTATTCGGCTATCGGTTATGACGAGTGTTTTATGGATTCTTATACCGTACTTGAGGCGCTGCCGTCATTTACTACCATCGTTGACGATGACAGTGATCAGTTCCTTATGTTCGTCAACTACACAGCCCACGATTTTGCTCTCATAAGCGAACCGGAATATGCACCGTCCTATGTTACTGATAACAGTAGCTATGAGCAGACGGAAAGATCGGACGGGAACGGGAACACCCTTATTCTGAACGATGCCGATATGGACCGGTTCTACAGTTCCAATGCGGCTGCATTCAGGGAGCTGACAGTATGGTTCGATTACCTTCGCGAAAACGGCGTTTATGACAATACCAGGATAATAATCGTATCCGATCACGCTTACAGCCTTGATGAAAGATACAGATTCTTTAATCCGGTCCTTTTTGTTAAGGATTTTGATTCCCACGGATTTACTGTGGACGAGCAGTTCATGACTAATGCGGATACCCCGCTTATTGCAATGGAAGGGCTTGTGGAATCCCCCACAGATCCTTATTACGGAACACCTGTTACAGATGAGACCAAATACGATCTTCCGTACCACATTATCTACAACTATGGTGATATCTGCTGGTACTCCTTTGAAGGTGATGTAAGGGATGAGAGTTCTTTTACGGCAGAACAGTAACTGTCAGGAAGATATAGTGGACGTATAGGAACTGATGGCCGGCATAAGATCAGCTGTGGTTTCATTTGTGGCAAGTCCCTCGGAGAAAGCACAGGCGCTGCCGGCTGCGATGCCCATCCTCAGAGCATATTCGTAGTCATTCTTTTCTATCATTCCATGAAGAAAACCTGCCAGCATGGAATCGCCGGATCCTATAGAATTTACGGCTCTTCCCTCAGGCGCATTGCAGAAGAGTTTCCTACCGTCTTCCGTGATAAGGACCGCACCGTCTTTTGCAAGGGACACAAGAACATTTCTGGCTCCCATTTCCTGTAGTCTTTCCGCGTATGGCACTGCTTCTTCCCGTGTTTTTATCTTCGCCCTGAATATATCGCCCAGTTCCTCGTTGTTGGGCTTGATGACAAAAGGATGAAGAGAGAGCGTATCTGTGAGAAGTTCACCGGCAGCATCAACGGCGGTGATGATGTCCTTTCCCTTTACTCTTTCCAGGATATCCGCATATATGGCCTTTGGAACGGAAGGAGGGATGCTTCCTGACAGGACCAGCACATCTCCGTTCTCTAAAAGATCGAGCCTTTTCATAAGGTCTTCTATATCTTCCGCTGATATGGAAGGACCGGTGCCGTTTAATTCCGTTTCTTCCTTAGCGTGTATCTTGACGTTGATCCTGCTCATTCCTGATCTTGCCACGGACATCCCGTCGATCAGACCGGCTTCTCTTACCAGCCTTTTTATCTCAGTACCGATAGATCCTGCTGTAAACCCGAATATCGTGCATTCATATCCGAAGCTTCTCATTACCGTGGAAACGTTGATCCCTTTTCCTCCTGCCAGGAGCAGTTCTTTCTTCGTACGGTTAAGCTCCCCGGCAGCAAACCTGTCAGTGAAAGCATGGTAGTCAAGAGAAGGATTTAATGTTACCGCGTAGATCATGATCATATTATAAACCAAATAAACAAAAAGAGGCGCTTCAGATAAAGCGCCTCCTTCTTATCTATCCCATATGTCCATTATTCTTTTGAGTATTCAAGTATGTCCCCCGGCTGGCAGTCTAATGCCTCGCATATCGCTTCAAGGGTGGAAAACCTGATAGCGCTTATCTTTCCGTTCTTCATCTTTGAGAGATTGACGTTTGAAACGCCTACCTTCTCTGAAAGTTCG
>JAGAFH010000066.1 GCA_017612755.1 Clostridiales bacterium | reverse complement strand
CTGAAGTTCTTAACAGGCTCCATACCATTTGCGGTAAAGATTTTAAGTTCTATAAGGCAGACTGCTGCGACAGGGAAGAACTGGAAAAGGTCTTTAAAGAGAATAAGATCGACTCCGTTATCCATTTTGCAGGCCTTAAAGCCGTAGGTGAATCCGTAGCAAAGCCTCTTGAGTATTACAGTAATAATATCAACAGTCTTCTTACTCTGGTGGGCCTTATGAAAGACTATAAGGTCAATGATCTTGTTTTCTCTTCATCTGCCACCGTTTACGGGGAGAGCGAAGATGTTCCCTTTACGGAGGAGAGTCCTCTCGGAATGTGTACCAACCCTTACGGCTGGACAAAGTGGATGCAGGAGCAGATGCTCCGTGATTTTTCCAAGGCTTATCCTGATATGAAGATAGCCCTGCTCCGTTATTTCAATCCTGTAGGCGCCCATGAAAGCGGACTTCTCGGTGAAGATCCCAAGGGTATCCCCAATAATCTTTTCCCTTATATCTCAAAGGTTGCGGGCGGTACTCTTCCCAAGCTTACTATCTTCGGCGATGACTATGATACCGAGGACGGAACCTGCCTTCGTGACTACATACATGTAATGGACCTTGCAGAAGGCCATGTAAAAGCTATTAATTTCCTTGCAACAAATGACCCTGGTGTAAACGTCTTTAATCTGGGGACAGGTAAGGGTACATCTGTCCTTGAGGCTGTAAAAGCCTTCGAAAAGGCCTGCGGTCATGAGATAAACAAGGAGATCGGACCCAGAAGACCCGGTGATATAGCCGTGTCTTACGCATCGACTGATAAGGCGGAAAGACTCCTGGGATTTAAGGCCACAAGAAGTGTAGAGGAGATGTGCTCCTCCTGCTGGAACTGGCAGACCAAAAATCCCGACGGACTGCCTGATGACAACTGATTATTAATTAAGGAGAACGGATAGATTATGGATCCCAATAACAACGACAGTTCTTATTTTGAGTTTCCCGGCAGCGGAAACAATATGCCTGCCAGAAGACCTGCAGCTGCACCCGGCAGCCAGCCTTCATATCCTTCGGCACAACAGCCCGTTAATGAGATATCTGCTGAGTATTTAAGCCAGCTTCAGGATATGGCGGTCTCAGGCAACCAGCCTGTCAGGCAGCCTGCCAGAAGGCCTGCTGCTCCCCAGGGATATGTTTCGAACGATACTATTCCCGTAAACAGCATCAAGTCCGATCTTTCAAATCACAGAAAGACCCAGACTCCTGCCAGGAGGACTTCAGCACCTTCAAATGACGGATACGTAAGTCCTCTCCAGAAGAAAAAGCAGAAGCAGAACAAGAAAAAGAAGGTGGGTCTTCGTATCCTTGCCGGTTTCCTTGGTGTCCTTATCGGTATCGTGTGTTTTGGCCTTTGGTACAGACATTATCTTTACAGTCAGATCAATTTCATCGATTCAGCCAATGCTACCATCATTGACGAGAGCGGTAACGTAGTCGAGATCGCATCCCTTCGTACAGCCACTGAACATGAGATCATTTCAAATGACAATATCCATAATTTCCTGCTGATCGGTATAGACAGCAGATCAAGTTCATATAACTCCTCAGGAACAGGCGGACTTTCCGATGTTAATATGGTCCTTTCCATCGACGAGGAGGCCGGCACCCTTAAGATGATATCCATCGCCCGTGACTCCTATGCATATGTTCCCGGATATTCCTATCCCATGAAGATCAATGCCGCCATGTCCTACGGCGGACCTGAGCTTCTTAAGGCTACTGTTGAAGACCAGCTCAGGATCAATATCGATGGTTATGCTTATGTAAACTTCTATAAGATGGCAAATGTTATCGATGAAGTTGGCGGCGTCTACTGTTATGTCACTGACTCGGAACTTGGTGCAGAGGGAGGACTTAACCACAACCTGGCAGAGCTCAATAACCTGGCAGGACTTCCTTCCGATACGGATGCGGTTTCTTCTTCCGGTTATATCTGGCTCAACGGACGCCAGGCTGTAGCTTATGCCCGTATCCGTCACGTTGGTAACGGAGACTATGAGAGATCCGAGCGTCAGGTTGAGGTATTAAGATCCCTTCTTGACCAGTTCATGGCCATGTCCCTTACCGGTAAGGCAGCTGCCATCGATGATATCCTCGGTATGATCTCCACAAATGTTCCTGCTACTGATATCGATTACTATGCTCTTAATTTCCTTCCTTCTCTCAATAATGTTGAGATCCAGTATATGCAGCTTCCGATCGAGGGATGCTTCTATTCCGGAATGTACGGAGACGAGTGGAGCATAAGGCCTAACTGGAATGCCATGATCCCCTATGTACAGGAGTTCTTCTACGGTGAGACCACTGAATTTGATGCCGTTACGGACATCCCGTCATCACCTGCGCTTTCCAGCTGTCCTACGGATCTTGAGATAGAAGATATGCTCAAATAATGTTTTTGACTTTTTTTGATATTCGTTATTGACAGAAGAAGAAGTGAGAATTATATTAGTACTGTTGGCACTCGGGATGCAAGAGTGCTAACAGTACTTTTTTAATCGTATATCAATATGAAGGAGGTCAGTAATATGACTATTAAACCTTTGGGAGATAAGGTGGTAATCAAGAAGCTTCAGGCTGAAGAGACCACAAAGAGCGGACTTGTACTTGCATCAGCTTCCCAGGAGAAACCCCAGGTAGCAGAGATCATCGCAGTGGGTCCCGGCGGAGTTATCGACGGAAATGAAGTAAAGATGGAAGTTACAGTTGGACAGAAGGTCATCATCCGTGATTATGCGGGAACGACCGTAAAGGTAGATGGTGAGGAAGTCATCATCGTAAGACAGGAAGACATCCTGGCTATTGTTGAATAATCAATTGGAGGCGGTATAAATGGCTAAAGATATTAAATATGCAGAGGACGCCAGAAAGTCACTTGAGGCTGGCGTAAACAAGGTTGCCAATACGGTCAAGGTTACTCTCGGACCTAAAGGAAGAAATGTAGTCCTTGATAAGAAGTACGGCGCACCCCTTATCACAAATGACGGTGTAACTATCGCAAAGGAGATCGAGCTGGAGGACAGGTTCGAGAATGCGGGAGCACAGCTTGTTAAGGAAGTTGCTTCCAAGACCAATGATGTTGCCGGTGACGGTACTACAACAGCTACTCTTCTTGCCCAGGCCATTATCAGGGAAGGCATGAAGAATGTGGCAGCCGGAGCTAATCCCATTATCCTCAGAAAGGGTATATCCATGGCAGTCGATGCTGCGGTAGAAGAGATCCTTTCCAAGGCTAAGAAGGTGGACGGTTCCAAGGATATTGCAAGAGTTGCTGCTATCTCTGCCGGTGATGACAAGGTCGGCGAATATATCTCCGAGGCTATGGAGAAGGTCACATCTGACGGCGTTATCACAGTAGAAGAGAGCAAGTCCATGCAGACAGAGCTTGAAGTTGTCGAAGGTATGCAGTTCGACAGAGGTTATATCTCTCCTTACATGGCAACAGATATGGATAAGATGGAGGCTATCCTCGACGATCCCTACATCCTTATCACAGACAGGAAGATCACTAATATCCAGGACATCCTTCCCGTACTTGAGCCCATTGCCCAGTCCGGCGGTAAGCTTCTCATCATCGCTGAGGATATAGAGGGTGATGCCCTTGCAACACTTATCCTCAATAAGCTCAGAGGCACATTCACATGTATCGGCGTTAAGGCTCCCGGCTACGGCGACAGAAGAAAGGCTATGCTGGAGGATATCGCTATCCTTGCAGGCGGAGAAGTGATTACTGCCGATCTCGGAAGAGAGCTTAAGGATACGACTATGGAGCAGCTTGGAAGATGCCATCAGGCTAAGATCACCAAGGACAATACAGTCCTGGTCGACGGTGCCGGCGATTCCGACCAGATCAAGGCAAGAGCAAACCAGATCAGAAAGCAGGCTGAGGAGACCACATCCGATTTCGATAAGGAGAAGCTCCTTGAAAGACTTGCCAAGCTCAGTGGCGGCGTTGCAGTTATCCGTGTAGGTGCTGCTACAGAGACTGAGATGAAGGAGAAGAAGCTCCGTATCGAAGATGCACTTGCTGCTACAAAGGCTGCTGTTGAGGAAGGTATCGTTCCCGGAGGCGGAACAGCCTATATCAATTCTATCCCTGTTGTTAAGGCTCTCCTTGATTCAACAGAGGGTGATGTAAGAACAGGTGTTAAGATCGTTCTCAGAGCTCTCGAGGAGCCCGTAAGACAGATCGCAGCAAACGCAGGCCTTGACGGTTCCGTTATCGCAGAGAATATCAAGAACTCTGAGGCAGGTAAGGGGTACGATGCCCTTAACGATCAGTATGTTGACATGTATGAGGCCGGAATCGTTGATCCTGCAAAGGTTACACGTTCCGCTCTCCAGAATGCCGCTTCTGTATCTTCCACGCTCCTTACAACGGAAGCACTTGTTACCGATATT
>JAGAFH010000065.1 GCA_017612755.1 Clostridiales bacterium | reverse complement strand
TCCACCGTCTTTATGATCCTGGCCAGGGTGGTATCCTTTCCGACCCTGGTGGCTTCGCACTTTATGAAGCCCGCCTTGTTGATGGTGGCGGTGTAGACTTCGTCCTTCTCTTTCTTATCGTTGGGGATGCTCTCACCGGTAAGGGCGGACTCATCTATTGCGGTGGTGCCTTCGATGATGATGCCGTCCACCGGGATCTTTTCGCCGGGCCTTACGACAAAGATGTCACCCTTTCTGATGTCCTTGGCGGGAATGGTGATCTCTTCGTTGTCACGTATTATGCTGGCAGTCTCCGGGGAGAGCTTTATGAGGCCCTTGATGGCATCGGTGGTCCTGCCCTTGGATCTTGCTTCCAGCATCTTTCCTACGGTGATGAGGGTAAGGATCATGGCGGCAGACTCGAAGTAGAATTCGTCCATATATCTCATATCATTAGTCTGGATGAGCCTGATGAGCATGACTGTGGAATATACGAAAGCCGTTCCTGATCCCATGGCGATCAGGGTGTCCATATTGGGAGCCAGATGTAAGATGCCTTTTGCTCCGCTTATGAAGAAGTTTCTGTTTATTACTATGATCACTGCTGAAAGGACCAGCTGGATCAAGCCTATGATCTTGTGGTCCATCCAACCCGGGACAGGAAGATCTAAGAGCATTTGGCCCATGGAGAAGTACATAAGGACGATGAGGACGCTTACGGATGCTATGAGCCTTACTTTCAGCTCTTTTGTATCTGTGTCGTTTACGGCATCGTCTGTCTTGACTTTGGCTTTGTAGCCTGCATCCCTGACGGCCCTGATGATGTCCTTATCTGCGGCTGTACCCTCCACTCCCATGGAGTTGGTGAGAAGATTTACGGTACAGGCTTCTACTCCGTCTACTTTTCCGACGGCCTTCTCAACTCTTGCCTGACATGCGGCGCAGTGCATACCCTGGACATCAAACTGTTTCATGTATTTATCGTATACTATCTTTTATTAAGTTATCAAGTGCTAACCGGTTCTTTATTAACGATATTCCTGACCCATTTGTACTTCTTGTAGTGGATATAGACGACCGGGAGCTTGATCATCTCATCCAGGTTCAGGATGAAGTAGACCCAGATCACCGGAAGCTCCAGAACGAAGGCCGCAATAAAGCCTGCGGGAAGGATCACCGCCCACATGGTGATGGTATCGCAGATCATGCCGAACACAGTATCGCCGCCTGCCGGGAAGATGCCTCCGATGACTACGGAATTGATGGATCTTCCCATGATGTAGTAAGAGCACATAAATAGCATATACTTCAGAAGCTTTGCCGCCTCCGGGGTCAGGTTCACCTTACTGGTTATCAGTGGCGCCAGGGCTGCCAGCAGAAGTCCCAGGCCAAGGCCGCTGATGATGGAAAGGACCGTGAGCTTGCCTCCGTATTCCTTTCCTCTCTGAAGTCTTCTGGCACCCAGTTCGTTTCCTACCAGGATGGCGCCGCCGGCAGCCAGCGCATAGCAGAAGCAGGATACAAGATCCTTGGCGATGGCGGCGATGGCATTGGCTGCGATGGCATCGTCGGTCAGATGTCCGATTATGACAGTGATGAGGGTAAATGCGATGCCCCAGAGAAGCTGGTTGGCGATCAGGGGAGTAGTATATTTACTGTAGTCTTTCCTGAAGTCCATAGGAACGTCAAAGATATCTTTTAAGCTGAGCTTGACCGGGCTCTTTCCGATAAATGTGAATATGGCTCCCACAAGACCTGCCGTGCAGGATATGGTAGTGGCCAGGGCCGCGCCTCTCGCACCCATCTGCGGGGCTCCCAGAAGGCCGTAGATAAAGACTGCGTTAAGGCATACGTTTCCTATTACCATACAGATGCCTATGACCATGCTCTGCATGACACGTTCCGTATTCTTGAGCATGGTTACCAGGACCTGGGCGATACCGTCACTTATGTAGGCAAAAGCGGCGATCTTCAGGTAGCCTGTTCCGTACCCGATGATACCGGGGACATTAGTAAAGACGCGCATGGTTCCTTCAGGGAAAAAGAAGGCGCATACGAAAAATGCCAAAGATATGGGAACCATCAGCCTCAGGTTATAACCGAGGACGGTGCTCATGGACTTTCTGTCCCCTTTGCCCCAGTACTGGGCAGCGAAAAGGGACATGCCGGACATGATGGCATAGACGAAAAGATTGAACACGAACATGACCTGCGATGCAAGGGACACCGCAGACATGGAATCCTGATCCAGCATGACCAGCATCACCGCATCCGAAACCGGGATGAGCGCGAACATAAAGTTCTGCAAAGTCATGGGAAGGATAAGTTTTACGAGGCTTTTTCCAAAGCTTTTTTCTTCCAAAATGTTTCCGGACATGTGCGGATTATAACACATGCCCGGAACGGAGAAAATTATGAAACATGAACCTTGATATCAATAGCCGAACTCCTGTGCCCAGTAGTAACCGTACTCAGAGTCCTCTTCGTAGTGCATCGAGAATCCGCAAGTCTCGTAGTCGGGATCCAGGATGTTGGCCCTGTGGCCGTCAGAATCCATCCAGCAGTTGAAAACTTCCTGAGCCGATGACTGACCGGCTGCGATGTTCTCTGCCCAGACGCCTGACAGTGAGAAGCAATCCTCTCCGTTAGGTCTGGTGTGGCTGAATTCCTCAACTATCTCTTCAGCTCTGATATCCGCTGCATCTGCAAGAGTTCCGCTCCAGGAGTAAGGCTCCAGTCCTGCGTCCTCTCTTGCTTCGTTCACGAGGATAAAAAGATCGTATTCGAGAGTTCCCTCAGGAGGATAGTTGATGCTGCGCTCAGGCTCGGGCTCGGGTTCGGGCTCGGGAGCCGGCTCAGTCTCAACAACTGCAGTAACTGTCGTAACAGTGGTCTCTGTCTCAGTAGCAACAGGCGCTGCAGTTGTCTCTGCGGTCTCTTCTTCCTCGTCTTCCATGACTGCTTCCGGCAGCTCTTCCATAAGATCTGAGCAAAGTACATAGAAGGTCTCACCATCGATCTCGATCCTGTACCACATTCCACGCTCCGAGATACCCGTTACGTGAACTTCCTGCTCAATTTCCAGATTCCCGATCACATCTGCATCAACATCGGAATCTGTCCTTATGCTGCCGTCGGCAACCGCGTACATCGTGAGATCAAGATCGCCAAAGAGGACTTCCCTGTTTCCCTGCTCCTGAACGGTCTGGACTGTTGTTTCCGTCTCAGGTGCTGCGGGTGCTGTTTCTTCCTGTATCTCTGTCTTTTCCGGAAGTGCCGGCTCTGTCTCTCTTACGTACTCGAGAGTCTTGACAACGCGCCCGGCATCCTTGCCCTTGAGCAGGACAGATGTGCTGTCCTTAAACTCGGAACCGTCCATACTGCAGGAAGCAAATATGACAGTTGAAGCAACTACGAGTGCGAATGTTCTCTTTAAGCCGGTCCTCTTCATGTTTTTCTCACCTCACAATTTCATTTTATTTAAGAGATATTGCGTAGGTATGTATGGTCGTTAACAAAATATGAATAAAGGACTAACAGTCGGAAAACATAATGAAATCAGGGGTTTAAACCTAAAAGTGCTTTTACAATTGGAAGTATTTACTTACTTTATTTTGCCTTTTATTGTATTATAATGCGTGTATATAAAAGAGGACCTGTGTCCGGAGGAACGATGAGCACTAAACCGCTTAGTGAAAGATTTA
>JAGAFH010000007.1 GCA_017612755.1 Clostridiales bacterium | reverse complement strand
GGCCCTATGCTCATCTATCTGGTGGGCGGCATCCTCATGATGAAGTACGACCAGGATCTGACCATAGGTGACATCACCGTCCTCGTATCCCTCTTGGGAAGGATGTATATGCCTGTTAACAGCCTTCTTAATATCCAGGTGGAGTGGATCAGGTCCATGGCTCTCTTTAAGCGTATATTCGATTATTTCGATATTCCCGTGGACATCAAAAATGCTGATGATGCCGTTACTCCTGAAAGCGTCACAGGTGATGTGGTCTTCCAGAATGTTGAATTCTCCTATGACGGCTCCAAGAAGATCTTAAAGGACGTAAGCTTTACATTAAATGCAGGAAAGAGCATTGCCATCGTAGGTCCTTCAGGCTCGGGAAAGAGTACCATCGTCAACCTGATCCCCAGACTCTACGATGTGGATTCAGGTACCGTCACCTTCGACGGCATAGACGTAAGAAAGCTGGATCTTCAGTTCCTCAGAAACCAGGTGGGCATCGTATCCCAGGAGACTTATCTCTTCAACGGCACCATCCGGGATAATCTTATCTATGCCAAGCCTGATGCCACCGAAGAGGATATGATCGATGCCCTTAAGAAGGCTAATATCTGGGACTTTGTGGAGAAGCAGGAAAAGGGTCTCGATACTGAAGTCGGAAACAGGGGCCTTAAGCTTTCAGGCGGCGAAAAGCAGCGCATATCCATAGCCAGGATAATCCTGAAAGATCCCACCATCTTCATATTCGATGAGGCCACCTCCGCCCTGGATTCCATCTCAGAAAAGAAGATCCAGGATGCCATAGATCCCATCATAAAGAGTAAGACAAGTATCCTTATCGCCCACAGGTTGTCCACCATCCTGGCAGCTGATGAGATCTTAGTCGTTAAGGACGGCATGATCGCTGAAAGAGGAACCCACAAGGAGCTTCTTTCAAAGAACGGTGTCTACAGGGAACTCTACGATACCCAGTTCAGCAAGGCTCTTATGGAAGAGGATGGTGTATCGGAACTGGAGCAGTATATCTGGGGTGTACAGCCCGGTGACGAGCCCCACGAAGAAGACTGAACTATTTAAGAAGTTCCCAGAAGCTTATGGCGCTGGCAGCCGCCACATTAAGTGAATCAACTCCGTGATACATGGGGATCATCACCCTGTAATCACTGGCGTCTATAACATCCTTGGGAAGGCCTGTGCCCTCTGTTCCCATAAGGACTGCCAGCTTCTCATTTGATCTGATCTCATCGTTGTCTATGCTGGTGGAATCAGGGGTCAGTGCCATAGCCACTGTCTTAAATCCGTAGGACTGAAGCGTTCTGATAAGATCAGTCCCCTCCGACTCCTCCGGGGATGCCTTTGTCCAGGGGATCTGGAAAACTGTTCCCATACTGACCCTGGCAGAACGCCTTGTATAAGGATCAACAGAGCAGTGGGTCAGAAGGACTCCATCCATTCCCAGAGCCGCAGCGGATCTGATGATAGCTCCTACATTGGTGGGATTGACCACATCATATAAAACAGTGATCCTCTTCTTATCTTTAATAAACTCATCCAGAGATTCCTCCGGTTTTCTCTTAAGTACCATCCAAAGGCCCCGGACCAGCTTATGCCCCATCATATTGATGACCACTTCCCGGTCAGCTGCATAAACAGGGAGAGCTTCCTTCTTCTCCTTGCCCCATATCTTCTCTATGGCCTCGAAAACAGGCTCTGCCTCGATCTGAAGCCTCTCATTCTCCACCAGGATGTACAAAGGCTCATATCCCGCCTCCAGGGCTTTTATGATCACATAAGCGCTCTCGGCGATAAAAACATCCGAAAGGCTCCTAAGTTCTCTTTCAGTAGTCCTGGCAAATATATCCAGCTTAGGATCATTAAAATCATCTATCTTAATGATGTTCATACCATCTTCCCGTTTTCGACCTTTACGGCGATCTGCCAGTCATCTTCGTATACTATGGTACCCACAAAATTGGTATATACCACATCATAAGGCTTATTATATTGATCAAGAAGAGTGATGGCGGGCTTTAGCTTATCCACCATATGATCAGCCGTTCCGCATTTAAAGAAAGTAATGACAGCCTCATGGTTCTTACAGGGTTCAGGCTCAGGCAGCTCTTCCTTGAACCAGTTGTCGATGGAGATAAAGAGCTGTTCCTCTTCCTCTGTCATCACCTTATCCCTTATAAGGTTCCAGCATAAGCTGAATATCCCTTTGGGATACTTGGTTATATATGAATCTTCCCTTCCCTGGATGCGCATATACTTACACATGATCATATTCCCTCCATGCTGCTTAACCCATTATAACATTCCGGGCTTTCCGCACATTTTCCACATTAAAAAGCGTTTTGTGAGGAAGAATGTGTGTTTTCACACAATCTTCCTCACAATCTTAAGATTTATGTGCTGTTTGTGCGGAACCGATAATTAAGCAATAAAAAACAGCCCATAAAAGGGCTGTTCCTGATTCCTCTTGGTGGAGGTGAGGGGAATTGAACCCCTGTCCGAAACCGTTTTCCTAAGGACGTCTCCGGGTGCAGTCAGTGGATGAAGTATTCCCCTTCCTGTATTGCCCGCTGACAGGCGACAGGTCCGGTAGCTTCATAGATACGATCACCTGTCAAAGCTTTCAGGCGAAAGTGTCCCTGTTTAACCTCCAGCAGGTAAGGTCTGCAGGCAGCGTCTCCTGTTTCCCTGCAGATCAGGAAACGAGACGGTAGCTAAATTAAGCTGCTACAAGCTGTGTATCGTTTGCAATTACTTGCGTTTCCCGTTTTTTAAGGAGGCCAACGAGAATCCTCCACCCGCTTTCCAAAGGAGCGCGACCCCGTCGAAACCGGTACACCCCCATATGGAATGCTACATGATAACACCAAAATCAGACTTCGTCAAAGTTCAGATCTTTTGTAACGTCGTAAGGTGTGAAAGGATCATCAACGGGAGCTTCAGCAACAGGCTCTGCAGCCTTTGCTTCCTCTTCCTCGAACATGGTATAGATCTCGTAGGGATTGATGGCAACTTCATTACCGCAGTAGATACACTTGATCTTGAAATATCCTGAAAGCTGGGCATTCATGCCGCACTGGGGGCAGACGATCTTGGGTATCTTGTAGTTTCTGTGCTTACTGAGGCCAACTGCTTCTGCGATACTTGCGTCGAACTCATCGGAAGTAAAACCTCTTCCCTTGAGCATGAGCCAGTAGGCATGGCATGTGATCTCGAGTTTCTCGATCCTCTTGAGAAGCTCTTCCTTGTCTTCCTCTTCGTGGAACTCGCCCTTGATGTTAAGCTTTTCTTTAGCTTCCTTCATCAGTTCTTCGTCGTTCATGTCTCAATCCTCCTATACTATAAAATCTGCGCAGAAAACGGAGACAGCCTCCGCAACCGCTACAGTATTTTCCTCATCCGTCAAAACAGCTTCGTCGTCGCTGTTCGACAAAAATCCGAGACATATCTGGAAGGACGGGATGGTATTTGCATAATTAAGTCCCGTATAAAGATATGTACTCCTTGTATCCTCATATCCAAAGCCTTCTGCTTCCGCAATAAGGCCTGCCAGTTCATCTCCCCAGGCTGTGCTCTGGTATGTATAGCTTCCGGTGTCAGGTACATATACCCGGACGCCGGATGTGACAGGATCATTGGCCGCATCCGCGTGAAGCCTTAAGAAAAGATCCGCTCCGTTATCCACTGCGATAGCAGCCCTCTCCTGGTTGGAAAGATCTATATCGCTGGTATCCCTCGTAAGGATGACCTCTGCTCCGCACTGCTCAAGATAATCCTTCAGGACAAGAGCATACTGCAAAGTAAGATCATACTCATTGACTCCGGTTACAACCCCTGTTGTGCCTGTGGTGCATCTGGGTTTCTCGATAGAGAGCCATTCGGCACAAAGCTCCATCTCCTCAGAAGTCTGGGCCTGATGACCGGGATCGATGACTACCTTAAGCCCGGTAAGATCCGGTGCATTATCAGCCAGGGGCACATTTGTGGGTGCCGGACTGGGCGTAGGAGTCGGCGTTTCCGTAGGAGCAGCTTCTGTTGTCTCAACCGGAGCAGTCTCTTCTGCCTGCCGGGTCTCCACTGCTGAGGCCGATGGTTCGGAAGCTTCAGGGATAAGGTTCATCAGCTTATCCTTATTAAAGAAAGCCAGGAGGGCCAGAACAGCAATGATCACGATGGCGATGAAAGCCCTGATGGCATTGACTACGCTCTTCTTCAGCTTCTTTCTGGTCCTTACAGGACGCCTTTCAGGCTCTTCAACCGGTTCAAGGGTAACTCCCCCGGGATGAAGCGCTTCGTACCTGTCCACAAAGAGTTGCATTGTCTTCTCCCTTTCCTCGGGAGATATGGACTTCAGATGCTCGTAAAGCTCCTTCTTCCTTGCGGGTGAAAGAGTCTCCAGCACTTCTGCAAATCGTTTTGTAAGGTCTTCGCGGTTCTCGGCCATTTTCTGCTCCTGTTTTGATTCCATATTTAATTCTACCAAAAAACTTTGATTTAATGTAGGATATATAAAATATATTTTTGAAAAGAAGGTCAGAAATGGCAGATAAGCTCTATATAGTAATGCCTGCATATAACGAAGAGGCTAATATAGAGACTGTGGTTGCCGAGTGGCATCAGGTCGCGGAAAAATACGGAGAGGGAAGCAGACTTGTGATCGTCAACGACGGAAGCAAGGACAGCACATACGAAAAGCTCCTGGAGCTCAAAGAGAAATATCCCCTTTTAGATCCGGTAACAAAAGAGAATTCGGGCCACGGCGGCACAGTTCTCTATGCTTATAACTACGCCCTCGAAAAGGGAGCCGACTATATCTTCCAGACGGACAGCGACGGCCAGACCCTCCCTTCCGAGTTTGATGCAT